>NZ_JASAUS010000041.1:0-64810 GCF_029953005.1 Bradyrhizobium sp. Mp27
TACGCCCTCCCGACGCAACGACAAAACCGTAAAGCCCCGCGTTCAGCATAACCCGGCAGGAATCCACTTAAATCCAGCGGGGCGCTGTCCAAACAACCGGGGCCAGCTCTATGCGGAAGGCGCCTCAGTCAGAGATTTTTCGGCACGTCACCTCATCCCGGTATTGGAGATCGGTCCATATGAAGACTCTCAGCCTTCTGACCGCGGTCAGCATCGCAGCGCTCATCGCCGTCCCGTCGGCCGCCTCGGCCCAGCAGAAAACACTCTACGTCGCCGGTTACGGCGGCTCGTTCGAGAAGACCATCCGCGATGAGGTGATCCCGGCCTTCGAGAAGGAGAACGGGGTCAAGGTCGAGTACGTCGCCGGCAACTCCACCGACACGCTG
Source organism: Bradyrhizobium sp. Mp27 (assembly GCF_029953005.1). Taxonomy (NCBI): domain Bacteria; kingdom Pseudomonadati; phylum Pseudomonadota; class Alphaproteobacteria; order Hyphomicrobiales; family Nitrobacteraceae; genus Bradyrhizobium; species Bradyrhizobium sp. Mp27. Next base: position 387 of record NZ_JASAUS010000041.1, read on the forward strand.
GCCAAGCTGCAGGCGCAGAAGGGCAACCAGCAGATCGACGTCGCCATCGTCGACGACGGCCCGATGTACCAGGCGATCCAGCTCGGCTTCTGCGGCAAGCTCGACGGTCTGCCGGCCGATCTCTACGACACCGCGCGCTTCAAGGACGATCGCGCCGTTGCGATCGGCATCGTCGCGACCGGCCTGATGTACAACACCAAGGTGTTCGCCGAGAAAGGCTGGGCGCCGCCGACCTCCTGGAACGATCTGAAGGACACGAAATACGCCAAGCAGCTCGTGATCCCGCCGATCAACAACACCTACGGCCTCGAAGCGCTGGTGATGCTGTCGAAGATGAACGGCGGCGGCGAGACCAACGTCGATTCCGGCTTCAAGATCTTCAAGGAGCAGATCAATCCGAACGTGCTGGCCTATGAGCCGTCGCCGGGCAAGATGACCGAGCTGTTCCAGTCCGGCCAGGCCGTGATCGCGGTGTGGGGCACCGGCCGCGTGCAGAGCTTCGCCAACACCGGCTTCCCCGTCGACTTCGTCTATCCGAAGGAAGGCGCGGCGACGCTGCTGACGACGGCGTGTCCGATCACGAAGCCCAACGCCTCACCGCTGGCCTCCAGCTTCGTCAAGATGCTGCTCGACCCAAAAATCCAGCTCGTGATGCTGAAGGACTACGGCTACGGCCCGATGCTGAAATCACTGGTGGTACCGCCGGAGCTCGGCAAGATGGCGCCGATCGGCGAGCGCGCGGCAAAGCTCTATAATCCGGACTGGACCGTCATCAACGAGAAGCGCGAGGAGTGGACCAAGCGCTGGAATCGCGAGGTCGAGCGTTGATCTGATCGTTCGTAGCGGAGACAGCGCATGGCCTATCTCGAGCTCGATCGGGTCGCAAAACAGTTCGGCGCGCAGACTGTGGTCGATGACTTCAGTCTGTCGGTGGGCAAGGGGGAGTTCATCTCCTTCCTCGGCCCGTCCGGCTGCGGCAAGACCACGACGTTGCAGATGATCGCGGGCTTCCTCGATCCCACACGCGGCGCGATCCGCCTGGAGGGCAAGGACCTGACCGCGATCCATCCCGCGAAGCGCGGGCTCGGCATCGTGTTCCAGAGCTACGCGCTGTTTCCGCATATGACCGCGGCGGAGAACGTCGCGTTCGGCCTCGAGATGCGCAACGTGCCGCGCGCCGAAAGAGCCGAGCGCGTCCGCGCCGCGCTCGCGATGGTCGGTCTTGCCGGTTATGAGGACCGCCATCCGCGCCGCATGTCCGGCGGTCAGCAGCAGCGCGTGGCCCTGGCGCGCGCGCTGGTGATCAAGCCGAGCGTGCTCTTGCTCGACGAGCCGCTGTCCAATCTCGACGCCAAACTGCGCGAGGAGATGCAGATCGAGCTGCGCCAGATCCAGCGCACCATCGGCACCACGACGATCCTCGTCACCCACGACCAGAACGAGGCGATGTCGCTGTCCGACCGCATCGTGGTGATGAGCCAGGGCCGCATCGAGCAGATCGGCTCGCCGCAGGAGACCTATGAGAAGCCGGCCTCGGCCTTCGTCTCGCAGTTCCTCGGCAAGTCCAACGACTTTGCGGCGACGATTGATCGGACCGCGACGCCCGCGCGGCTGGTTGCCGGCTCATGGAACGCGCTGGCGCCAGCCGGGCTCAGTGGCCCTGTCACTGTCAGCATTCGCCCTGAACGGATCGGCTTTGGCGATACGGGGCTGATCGCAAAGATCGTCACGCGCATCTTCCAGGGCAATCACTGGCTGTTCCAGTGCGACAGCGAATGCGGACCCGCGATCGTGATCCGCCAGAATGACGGGACCGCGCCGCCGACTGAGGGCGAGGCGGTTCGCCTCGTCTGGCGGCCCGAGGACATGAGCGTGCGCGCGAGGGCCGGCGCATGAGCACGGCCGCCGAGGAGCGCAGCGCGCGTGCACCGTGGGCGCTGACCGCGCCCGCCTTGATGCTGTTCGTCGGCGTGCTGCTGATTCCGCTGGCGATGACGGTGATGCTGTCGTTTCACGACTGGGGGCAGTACAAGGGCATCGAGCCGGTCTTCATCCTCAAGAACTGGCACGAGATCGCGACCGATCCCTATTACGCCGAAATGTTCTGGCGGACGTTTCGCATCGCGATCCTGACAACGCTGCTCACCGCTTTGCTCGGCGCACCCGAAGCCTACATCCTCAACCGCATGAGCGGCCGCTGGAAGAGCTTTTTCCTGCTGATCATCCTCGGACCGCTCTTGATCTCCGTGGTGGCGCGGACGCTTGGCTGGGCGCTGCTGTTCGGCGGCAACAACGGACTCGTCAACAAGCTCCTGATGTCGCTCGGAGTGATCCGCTCGCCCATTCCCTTCATGTTCACCGAGACAGGGATGGTGGTTGCGCTCGCCCATGTGATGATGCCGTTCATGGTGCTGTCGGTGTGGGCCGCGCTCCAGCGGCTCAATCCGCAGATCGAGAACGCCGCGATGTCGCTCGGCGCGGGACCCGTGACCATCATCCGCCGCATCATCATGCCGCAGATCATGCCGGGCGTGCTGTCGGGGGCGATCATCGTGTTCTCGCTCTCCGCCAGTGCCTTCGCGACGCCGGCGATCATCGGCGGCCGTCGGCTCAAGGTCGCGGCGACGCTGGCCTATGACGAATTCCTCAACACGCTGAACTGGCCGCTCGGTGCAGCGGTCGCAACCCTTCTGCTGGTCGCGCTGGTGCTGATCGTCGTCGGCAGCAACGCGCTGATCGAGCGCCGCTACGCGGAGGTGTTCCGATGAGCCGGAACGGCCCGCTCGCGCTGATCTTCCACACCATCTTCGTCATCGTCATGGTGGCGCCGATCCTGGTGGTCTGCCTCGTTGCCTTCACGCCCGAGGGCTTCCTGTCGCTGCCGACCAACGGCTTTTCGCTGCGCTGGTTCAGGGCGATCGCCAACTATCCCGAGTTCATCCATGCCTTCTGGGTCAGCCTGGGGCTCGGTGCGCTCTCATCCCTCGTGGCGCTGCTGTTCGCGGTGCCGGCGGCGCTCGCGATCGCGCGTTATCGCTTCCGCGGCCGCGATGCGCTCGCGGCGCTGTTCCTGTCGCCGCTGATGATCCCGCATGTCGTGCTCGGCATCGCCTTCCTGCGCTTCTTCACCTCGGCCGGCCTCGGCGGCAGCTTTGCCGCGCTGATCATCGCGCATGTCATCATCGTGTTTCCGTTCGCGCTGCGGCTGACGCTGGCGGCGGCGACCGGCATGGACCTCTCGGTCGAGATGGCGGCAGTCTCGCTCGGCGCCAACGGCTGGACCCTGTTTCGCCGCGTGACGCTGCCGCTGATCCTGCCCGGCGTCATCAGTGGTTGGGCGCTCGCCTTCATCCAGTCGTTCGACGATCTCACCATGACCGTCTTCCTCGCGGCACCCGGCACCGAGACGTTGCCGGTGCGCATGTTCCTTTACATCCAGGACAACATCGATCCGCTGGTGACGTCGGTCTCGGCCTGCGTGATCGCTGTTACCATGACCGCCCTCATTCTGCTCGACCGCTTCTACGGGCTCGACCGTGTGCTCGCCGGCAAGGGCGATACGGGACGATAGGAGAATTTATGCGAACGGATTACGACGTCGCCGTCGTCGGAGGCGGACTGCTCGGCTCCGCCATTGCCTGGGGCCTCGGTCGGCTCGGCAAGAGCGTGGCCGTGCTCGACGAAGGCGACATCACCAAGCGCGCCTCGCGCGCGAATTTTGCGCTGGTCTGGGTGCAGAGCAAAGGTCTGGGCATGCCCGCCTATACCGTCTGGACCGTGCGGGCATCGGAAGCCTGGGGCCGGCTCGCCTCGGAGCTGAAGCAGCAGACCGGGCTGGACGTCTCGCTCCAGCAGAATGGTGGCTTTCATCTCACGCTCGGCGACGACGAGTTCGGCCAACGCGCCGAGCTGGTCAAGCGCATGCACAACCAGACCGGTGCTGCCGATTACAAGATGGAGATGCTCTCCGCCTCCGAGGTGAAAAAGTCGTTGCCGCTGATTGGACCGGAAGTGTCCGGCGGCAGCTATTGTCCGCTCGACGGCCACGTCAATTCGCTGCGGACCTTCCGCGCGTTCCACACCGGCTTCAGGGCGTTCGGCATCGACTATTTTCCGGAGCGCCCGGTCTCGGCGATCAGCAAGAGCGGAGGCGAATTCCGCCTGACCACGCCGAAGGGCGAGCTGCGCGCCGCCAAGATCGTTCTCGCGGCCGGCAATGCCAACCAGACGCTGGCGCCGATGGTCGGCCTCCACGCGCCGATGGGCCCGACCCGCGGCCAGATCGTGGTGACCGAGCGCACCATGCCGTTCCTGCCGCATCCGCTGACCACGATCCGCCAGACCGACGAGGGCACGGTGATGATCGGTGACAGCAAGGAGGATGAGCTCGACGATCGCGCGCTGAAGCATTCCGTCAGCGCCGTGATGGCCGATCGCGCGCAAAGGATGTTCCCGCATCTGTCGCGGCTCAACGTCGTCAGGAGCTGGGCCGGCATCCGCGTCATGCCGCAGGACGGCTTTCCGATCTACGACCAGTCGGAGACGCATCCCGGCGCCTTCGTCGCCTGCTGTCATTCCGGCGTGACGCTCGCCTCCAACCACGCCTTCGAGATCGCGCGCATGGTCGCAGCTGGCGCGCTCGAGCCGGAGCTGGTCGGCGCGTTCTCGGCCAGCCGTTTCGGCGCCGCCGGCGCTGCGAACAACAGCGGCTATTAGAGATATCTAAAGGAGCCAAGAGGCATCCCATGTTTAGACGATCCGAGCAGGACAAGCGACCGCAGGTCCAGATCTTCGTGGATGGCACGGCCATCGCGGCGCGCCAGGGCGACACCGTCTCCGCCGCGCTGCTGGCCTCCGGCTGTGATGCGCGCCGTTCCACCGCAGTGAGCGGCGCGCCGCGTCTGCCCTATTGCATGATGGGCGTGTGCTTCGACTGCCTCATCACCATCGACGGCGTCGGCAACCGCCAGGGCTGCCTCGTGCCTGTCGCCGAGGGCATGCAGATCGAGATTCAGAAGGGCAAGCGAGAGATCGGAAAATGACTGTAGCTCCCAAGCGCGAAGCCTATGACGTCGTGGTGATCGGCGCCGGGCCCGCCGGCCTCGCGGCCGCTGCGACATCAGCCGAAGCCGGCCTGTCGACGCTGCTGCTCGACGAGAACATCGGGCCCGGCGGCCAGGTGTTTCGCGCCATCTCGTCGACGCCGGTGACCGACCGCAACCAGCTCGGCGCCGACTATTGGGTCGGTGCCGATCTCGTTCAGTCGCTCCGCGCGAGCCGCGCCGAGATTATCCATCGCGCCACCGTCTGGAGTCTCGACCGCAACCTCGAGATCGCCGTCTCGATCGGCGGTGCATCCGCTTTCCTCAAGGCGCAGCGCGTGATCCTCGCGACCGGCGCGCTGGAGCGGCCGTTCCCGATTCCCGGCTGGACCTTGCCGGGCGTGATGACCGCGGGCGCGGCGCAGACGATGCTGAAATCATCGGCCCTGGTGCCTGACGGACGCACGGTGATCGCGGGGCAGGGGCCTCTGCTCTGGCTGCTCGCCGCGCAGATTTTGCGCCTCGGCGGCCGCATCGACCGCATTCTCGACACCACCGAGCGCGGCAATTATTTCGCCGCGCTCCCGCACGCCTTCGCGTTCCTGACCTCGCCCTATTTCACCAAGGGCCTGTCGATGATGCGCGAGGTGAAGACGAAGGTGCAGGTCGTCTCAGGTGTGACCGAGCTAGCTGCGGCTGGCGAGGGCCAGCTCGCGAGCGTGAGCTATGTCGCCGGTGGCAAGCGCGAGACCATCCCCGCGGATCTGTTGCTGTTGCATCAGGGCGTCGTGCCCAACGTCAATCTCGCGATGGCCGCTGGTATCGAGCATCGCTGGGATGATCTGCAATTGTGCTGGTCGCCAGTGTTAGACGCGAGCGGCAATTCATCGGTCGCTGGCATCGCGATCGCTGGTGACGGCGCCGGCATCGGTGGTGCCAATGCGGCTGTGGTCCGTGGCCGCATCGCGGCGCGCGCGGCGGTGGAGGCATTGGCGCCTGCGGTTGTGACAAAACTTGCGCCGATGGCGACGCTCCGCGCCGATCTCGCCAAGGCCGAGCGCGGCCGCGTCTTCCTCGACACGCTGTTCCGGCCCGCGCCGCAGTTCCGCATTCCCACGGGCGACACTATCGTCTGCCGCTGCGAGGAAGTCACCGCGAAGGACCTTCTCGATGCCGTCGCCATCGGCGCGACCGGGCCGAACCAGCTCAAGGCCTATCGCCGCACCGGCATGGGCCCGTGCCAGGGCCGGCTCTGCGGCCTGACCGTGACCGAGCTGATGGCGCAGGCGCGGGGCAAGACGGCACAGGAGATCGGCTATTACCGGCTGCGCGCGCCGGTCAAGCCAATCACGCTCGCCGAGCTCGCCGCTGTCCCGAAGAGCGAGGCCGACGTCAAAGCGGTGGTGCGCGGATGACCCAAAACGTGGATGCGATCGTCGTCGGCGGCGGCATCCACGGATGCTCGACCGCGCTGCATCTGTGCCTCGCCGGCATGAAGCCGGTGCTGATCGAGAAAGACTACGCCGGCCGCCATGCTTCCGGCGTCAATGCCGGCGGCGTCCGCCAGCTCGCGCGGCACGTGCCCGAAATCCCGCTCTCGATCCGCTCGATGGGGATCTGGGAGAAGATCACCGACCTTCTCGACGACGATTGCAGCTTTGAGAGTTACGGTCAGGTTCTTGTCGCGGAGAACGAGGAGGAGCTCGCGGTCTGCCGCACGCGTGTCGCTGAGCTGAACGCGCTTGGTTTCACCCATGAAGAGCTGATCGACGCGACTGAATTGCGGCGGCTGGTGCCGGCCGTGGCTGAGACATGTCCGGGCGGCGTGGTGTCGCGCCGCGATGGCGCCGCCAATCCGGCGCAGACGACGACGGCGTTCCGGCGCAAGGCTGAGCAGCTCGGCGCGACCGTGCGCGAGGGCGTGGCGGCCAGCAACATCCGTCAGAGCGACGGCCTCTGGCACGTCGATGTCGGCACTGAAACCTTTGCCGCGCCGGTGCTCGTCAATGCCGCCGGCGCCTGGGCCGGGAACATCGCCGCCGCGCTCGGCGAGCCCGTTCCGGTCGAGACCGTGGCGCCGATGCTGATGATCACCTCGCGCGTGCCGCACTTCATCGACCCCGTCGTGATCCTGCGCGGGCGCAAACTGTCCTTCAAGCAATTCTCCAACGGCACCGTGCTGATCGGCGGCGGCCATCTGGCAACGCCCTATCAGGATCGCAACGAGACCGTGCTGGACTGGAAGAGCCTCGCGATCAGCGCGCGCACCGTGTTCGAGTTGTTCCCGGTGATGCGCAGCGCGACGATCGTCCGCGCCTGGGCCGGCATCGAGGCGAAGATGAAGGACGACATCCCGGTGTTCGGACCGAGCAGCCGCCACAAGGGCCTCTATCACCAGTTCGGCTTCTCGCTGCACGGCTTCCAGCTCGGCCCCGGCGCCGGCGCCGTGATGGCCGAGCTGATCGTCAACGGCGGCACCCAGACCCGAATCGGCGATCTCGGCATCGACCGTTTCCATCCTTCCACGCTCTAAGAAGAGGACATCATGAGCATCACCCGCAGCATCCGCACGCCCATCATGCACCGCGCCGTCGAGGCCAACGGCTTCGTCTTCATCGGCGGCACCATCGCCGACGACACCTCGGTCTCGATGGGCGATCAGACCCGCAACATCCTCGGCAAGATCGCCGGCTATCTGAAGGAAGCCGGCACCGACAAGTCGCGCGTCGTCAGCACCTCGATCTTCGTCACGGATCTTTCCAAGAAGAAGGAGATGGACGCGGTCTGGACCGAATTCTTCGGCGACAACCTGCCGACGCGCGCCACGGTTGGCGTCGCCGATCTCGGCGGCGGTGCGCTGATCGAGGTGGTGGTCACTGCGCTCAAGGGCTGATTGCGCTCTTCTCACGGGACCGTGAAGAGAGCCGTCGATCCGAACATGACGAAGATGTAATGGTCTGGACTAGCTGCGGCGCTTTGACGCGCCGCAGTTTCCGTTTATCAGTAGGGGACTCGGCTGGAATGCCCAATGTCCTCGCAGAATAATAATAACAAGCTCGCGATCAAATTTCGCTGCCCCGGAGAACTCGAAGGCCTGCTGCCGCAGCCGGTGCCGGCGAATCTCGGCGTTCCCGACTGGCTCAAGGCGATGCCGACCACGGCCTTCAGTGCCCTCAATCAGCAGGATGACGAGACGGTCAAGCGCTGCCCGCCCTTCATCGACGCGATGACATGCGGTTTCCTGATCCCGCTGATCTGCGATATCAGGGTCGAGGATGGCGAGATCAGCTGGGACAACGACATCCCGCCCGGCGGTGAGATCGATTTTCCGCGCTCGCCGATCAGCTTTCACGATCAGGGCCAGCTCACCGGCTCGCCGCTGTTCGAGGCCGATCGCTTCGTCATCAAGTTTCACAATCTCTGGACCATCGAGGCGCCGGAAGGCTATTCGCTGTTCTTCACCCATCCGGTCAATCGCTTCGACCTGCCGTTCATCACGCTGAGCGGCCTCGTCGATTGCGATCGCTATCGCGACAGCTGGATCCACTTTCCGGCGCATTGGCACAATACGGGCTTTCGCGGCGTGCTGCCCAAGGGCACACCGATCGCGCAATGCATTCCGGTCAAGCGTGAGGATTGGACGCGGCAGACCTCGGCCTTCACCGAGGATGAAGCGCAGAAAGTCCACGCCCTGCGCTCCGCGCTGAAGCGCGAGCCGGGTCTGTACCGGCGGAAATTCAGGGCGTAGGCCGCTCGGGCCTGGCTCCCAGGAATTTCGCCGCGGCGCTCGGGCGGAAGAAGAAGCGGCCGTGCGACGAGGCGGCGAGTGTGAGGGCGGCGCGGCTGAGCATCTGCGGCCGTCCGCCATACACGGACCGCAGCGCCGCCTCGCCGCCATCGCGTTCGCCCATCTCCATCAGGCAGATCGCGAGATTGGCGCGGGAGAGAGCGTCGTCCGGGCGAAGCCCGAGCGCGTGACGGTAGGTGTCGGCGGCCTCCGCATAGGCGCCGTCGAGAAGCTCGGCCCAGGCAAGTTCGGTCAGGATATCGGTGCGTCCCGGCGCGATCGCGCGCGCCGCGGTCAGCACGGTACGCGCTTTGGCGCGATTGTTATTCCGGACATGCATGCGGCCAAGGTCGAGTTGCAGATCGACGCTGGCCGGGGCGAGCGCGAGGGCTTGCTCGATCATCCCGACCGCCTCGCCAACCTCGCCGGCGTTCGCAAGCTGGCCCGCCAGCTCCTGGAACGCGGGCAGATAGGGCGGACGGCGCGCTGTGGTTCGCCGCAGTTGCGCCAGTCCATCGCTTCTGCGCCGCGCGGCACACAGCACATGGCCGAGCAGCGTCTCGATTTCGGGGTCGCTATTGCGCTTCGCGGCTTTCTCCAGCGGCGCAATCGCCTCCTCTGCACGCTCCTGGCCGAGCAGGGCATGGGCGAGGATCAGCACGGCATTCCGGTCGGTACGATTTGATTTCAGGGCTTCGGTCGCAAGCTGCCTTGCAATGTCGAACTGCTTTGCACGTAGCGCCAGAAAGGCTTGCTGAAGCAGTTGGGCGAGGGGGCTATTCGGCTTGCCGCTCAAGAGATGGCCTCTTGGTTGAGACACGTTGTTTTTTGCCCCTTACCGCATGCCCCATGCAGCGTCCATCAACAGCTTCGTGATGCTTTGCTGATTGGCCCGGACGCGTCGCACGGAATGCGCCTTGATCTCGGCGCCCGGCGGGATTATCAGCGAGACATCAATCAGGAGTTTCGCATCCATGGATTTCACCCCGACCGCAACGCCCATCCGCCTTGCTCACGGGGAATTCCATGCCTGCATCGATCATTCTGTCGAACCTCTCGCTGTCCACGCCTGACGGCCGTCCTCTCCTTTCCGACCTCAACCTGACATTTGGTGCCGAACGGGCTGGTCTCGTCGGCCGCAACGGCGTCGGCAAGACGACGCTGCTTGCTGCGATCACCGGAGAGCACATTCCCCAAGCGGGACGCGTTCTCGTGAGCGGAACCGTGGGGATGCTCCGCCAGGACGTCCAGCTTCCTGCGGGCGCCGCGGTGATCGATCTGTTCGGCGCGCGCGCAGCGCTGGAGCTGCTTCGCCGTGCCGAGCGGGGCGATGCATTCGCCGACGAAGTCACCGACGTCGACTGGACGCTTGAAGCGCGGCTTGCGTCCGCGCTCGCGCGTGTCGGGTTCGCTCCTGATACCGACACGGAGCTGGATCGTTTGTCGGGCGGGCAGGTCACGCGGATCCGTCTGGCCGCGCTGGTCTTCGCCGAGCCGGACTTCCTGCTGCTCGATGAGCCCACCAACAATCTCGATCGGGATGGACGTAAGTCAGTGGTCGACCTGCTCGCAGGCTGGCGGGGCGGGGCGATCGTCGTCAGTCACGACCGCGACCTGCTCGAGACCATGGATGCCATCGTCGAGATGACATCGCTCGGGGCAAGACGGTACGGCGGCAATTGGAGCAGTTACCGCGAGCAGAAGGCCATCGAGCTCGCTGCCGTCAGGCACGACCTTGCGAATGCCGAGAAGCATCTCGCCGAGATCGACGGCAAGGCGCAGGAGGCAGCGGAACGCAAGGCGCGCAAGGACAGCGGCGGCAGGAAGAAGCGCGCCAAGGGCGACATGCCGCGCATTCTCGCCGGTGCACGCAAGGACCGCAGCGAGGACAGCGGCGGAAAGACCGCGCAGATCGCCGAGCGGCGGCGTACGGAGGCGCTCGAAGCTGTCGACTCGGCACGCCGCCGCATCGAGATTCTTCAACCGCTGTCCGCGAAACTGCCATCGACAAACCTGCCGGCGGGGCGGGAGATGGTCTGGCTCGAAGGAGTCAGTGCCGGCTATCATCCGGAGTGCGCGATCATGCGCGATCTATCTTTCACAATCGTCGGGCCGGAGCGCGTTGCTGTCGTCGGGCCGAACGGCTCGGGCAAGACGACCTTGCTGAAGCTCATTGCGGGCGAGATGCGCCCTCTTGCGGGCACTGTGCGGGTCAGGCCGGACTTCGCATTGTTCGACCAGAAAGTCAGCCTGCTCGATCCCGCGGTCTCCATCCTGGATAATTTCAGGCGTCTCCATCCACATGCGGGCACGAATGCGTGCCATGCCGCGCTGGCGCGCTTCATGTTTCGCGCCGATGCCGCGTTGCAGATCGTCGAGAGCCTGAGTGGCGGGCAGCTGCTTCGTGCCGGCCTTGCCTGCGTGTTTGGCGGGACGACACCGCCTTCATTGCTGATTCTGGACGAGCCGACCAATCATCTCGACATCGACGCCATTGAAGCCGTCGAGGCGGGCCTGCGGGCCTATGACGGCGCGCTGCTCGTGGTCAGTCACGACGAGGCGTTCCTGCAGGCGATCGATATCACGCGCAGGGTCGAGCTGATCGCCAGCTCGGCTCTCTAAGGCTCATGGGCCGACACAAATACCCGACGCCCTGCCCCCAGCGCGTCGGGTGGAAAGATAGAGTATCAATCGGTGAACCCAACGCCATTGTTGTGACGCGTGCCTTGCCAATTCTCCAGTCCGGGAGACTACCGGCTGCGTGACGCGGCCTACGAGGCCGCGCTGCCGCCCGGTTCCAGCGCCTCGCCCATCTCCAGCGGATGAGCCATGGTCTCGTGCAGCGCCTCGCGATCGAGCTCGCCTTCGGAGATGCTGATGACGACGCAGGCGACACCGTTGCCGATCAGGTTGGTGAGCGCGCGGCACTCGCTCATGAACTTGTCGATCCCGACCAGGATCGCGATCGACTGGATCGGGATGTCGGGAACGATCGAGAGCGTCGCGGCGAGCGTGATGAAGCCGGCGCCGGTCACGCCCGAGGCGCCCTTCGAGGTGATCATGGCGATGCCGAGAATGCCGAGCTCCTGCCAGATCGTCAGATGGGTGTTGGTCGCCTGCGCCAGGAACAGCGTCGCTAGCGTCATGTAGATGTTGGTGCCGTCGAGGTTGAAGCTGTAACCGGTCGGAATGACGAGGCCGACCACCGAGCGCGAGGCGCCGAGATGCTCCATCTTCTGGATCATCTGCGGCAGCACCGTTTCCGAGGAGGAGGTGCCGAGCACGATCAAGAGTTCGTCCTTGATGTAGGCGATGAAGCGCAGGATCGAGAAGCCGGAGAGTCGCGCGATCGAGCCCAGCACGATCAGCACGAACAGGATGCTGGTGAGATAGAACGTGCCGATCAGGGCGGCGAGGTTGAGCAGCGAGCCGAGGCCGTAGGCGCCGACGGTGAAGGCCATCGCGCCGAACGCGCCGATCGGCGCCACGCGCACGATGATGCGGATGATGCCGAAGAACATTTTCGCGGCCTTGTCGATCGCTTCCGCGATCGGCTCGCCGGCCTTGCCGAGGAAGGCGATGGCGAAGCCCGACAGGATCGAGATCAGCAGCACCTGAAGCAGGTCGCCGCGCGCGATCGCGCCCACATAGCTGTCGGGAATGATCGCCATCAGATGGGCGACGATGCCTTCCTCCTTGGCCTTGGTGACGTAGGTCGCGACCGATTTCGGATCGATCGTGGCGGGATCGATGTTGAAGCCGTGCCCGGGCTGGAGAATCTCGCCGACCAGCAGGCCGATGGCGAGCGCGACGGTCGAGACCGTCTCGAAATAGATCAGCGACTTCAGCCCGACCCGGCCGACGCGCTTGAGGTCGCCCATCGAGGAAATGCCGTGCACCACGGTGCAGAAGATCACAGGCGCGATCATCATCTTGATCAGCGCGATGAAGCCGTCGCCGAGCGGCTTCAGCTCCTTGCCGAGATCAGGATAGAAATAGCCGACGAGCACCCCGAGTGCGATCGCGATCAGGACCTGGATGTAGAGGATCTTGTACCAGGGTTGATGCCGGCGATGGACGGCTGGCTGGATCGCGACTTGTGTCATAGTGTGTGCCCCGGAACGCATCGGTTTTTGATTCTGCAAGATCTGGATTTTGCAAGTTTTGAATCTTGCATGACTCGCATCATGTGATGGTCGCCGCAGAAGCGACAATCACATTTTTGTCGGATCGCACGAAGATCGGTCGCTGCACCGCAACGGGGGGAATATGACAACCACGATGGGCTCGGACGAGCAGCCGCAGAGCTATTTTCCGCGCTGGAAATTCAAGGCCTCGGGCGTGATCATGCCGGAGGAACGGCTGTCATGGGGCCAGACCGTCGTCTCCGGTCTCCAGCATTGCGTCGCGATGTCGGGCTCGACGATCATCGCGCCGCTGCTGATGGGGTTCGATCCCAATGTTGCGGTCCTGTTCTCCGGCATCGGCACGCTGATCTTCTTCGTCATCGTCGCGGGGCGCGTGCCGAGCTATCTCGGCTCGAGCTTCGCGTTCATCGCCGTCGTCATCGCCGCCACCGGCTATGCCGGGCAGGGGCCGAATCCAAATCTCTCCGTCGCGCTCGGCGGCATCGTTGGTGCCGGCGTGCTCTACGGCGTGATCGCGCTGATCGTGATGTGGTCGGGCGTTGGCTGGGTCGAGCGCCTGATGCCGCCGGCCGTCACCGGCGCCGTGGTCGCCGCGATCGGCCTCAATCTCGCGCCCGTAGCGGTCAAGGCGGTGAGCGTCAACGCGTTCGACACCTGGATCGGGCTCGCGACGGTGCTGATCATCGGCATGGTGGCCGTTGCCGCTCCAGGCCTGTGGCGCCGCCTGCCGATCATCCTCGGTGCGATCGGCGGATATCTCCTGTACCTGCTGTTCGCGAACGGCCTCGGCTTCGGCAAGCCGATCGACTTCGCGCAGCTCGCAGCCGCGCCGTGGCTGGGCATGCCGAGCTTCACCACGCCGACCTTCCACGCCGATGCAATCTTTCTGATCGCGCCCGTTGCCGTCATCCTCGTCGCCGAGAACCTCGGTCACATCAAGGCCGTCGGCGCCATGACGGGCCGGAGCCTCGATGGCTATCTCGGCCGCGCGCTGTTCGCCGACAGCCTCGCGACCATCGTGGCAGCCTGCGGCGGCGGCACCGGCGTCACCACCTATGCCGAGAACATCGGCGTCATGGCGGCGACGAAAGTCTATTCGACACTGTTGTTTGCATTCGCGGCCACGGTCTCGATCCTGCTCGGCTTCTCGCCGAAATTCGGCGCATTGATCCTGTCGATCCCGGGTCCCGTCATCGGCGGCCTCTCGATCGTGCTGTTCGGATTGATCGCCGCGATGGCGGGCCGGATCTGGGTCGAGAACAAGGTCGACTTCGCAAATCCGGCGAACCTGATCACCGTCGCGGTGGCGCTGACCGCGGGCGCGGGTGATCTCACGCTCAAATTCGGCGCGTTCACGATCGGCGGGATCGGCACGGCGACCTTCGGCGCCATCATTCTCTACCAGATCCTGACCTCGCCGCTCGCGCGCCGCGCCGAGTGAATCCCTGCGATGCGCCAGCGGGATGGAACAAAACGCCGGTTCCGTCCATGATGAAGCATCCCCGGAGAAAGCTCATGCCGCAGACCGATCGCTCGACCCCGTTTTCCTCCCGCCTCGTCGGCCAATACGCGCTGGTGACCGGTGCCTCGCAAGGCATCGGCCGCGCGGTCGCCATCCGGCTCGCGCAGGAGGGCGCGACCGTTGCCATCAACTATGTCGATCACCCCGAGAGGGCCGAGGAGACGCTCGCGCTCGCAAGGACGGGATCGGCTGACCGCGGCCACGGCAAGCTCGACCATGTCGTCGTCAAGGCCGATGTCAGCAACGAGCAGGAGGTCGCCGCGATGTTCGAGACGGTGCTTTCGCGCTGGAAGCGGCTCGACTGCCTTGTCAACAATGCCGGTTTCCAGCGGGAGTCGCCGAGCGAGGCGCTCGACGTCGAGACCTACCGCCGCATCATCGACGTCAATCTCAACGGCGCCGTGCTCTGCGCGCAGAAGGCGCTCGCCCATTTCGTCGCGCGCGGGGCAGGGGGCTCCATCATCAATTGCTCCAGCGTCCACCAGATTATCCCGAAGCCCGGCTATCTCGCTTATTCGATCAGCAAGGGTGGCATCGCCAATCTGACGCGCACGCTGGCGCTGGAATTCGCCGGCCGCGGCATTCGTGTCAATGCGGTCGGCCCCGGCGCGATCGACACGCCGATCAACGCGGCCTGGACCGGTGATCCCGCCAAGCGCGGCGTCGTCACCAGCCACATTCCGCTGGAACGGGTCGGCACGCCGGAAGAGATCGCCGCCGTGTTCGCCTTCCTCGCCTCGGATGACGCGAGCTACATCACGGGCCAGACCATTTACGCCTGCGGAGGCCTGACGCTGTTCCCGGAATTTCGGGAGAACTGGGCGAGCTAGAGTGGATCAGCCTCGACTGCGGGCGGCTGGTCACGTTGCAGCGGCGGACATCTGGCAAAACGTCATGGCGCAGACTACATCTGCGCCATGGCAAACCCTCCGCAGGCAAACCGTTCGCTCGAAGATTTCGTCGGCCGGCACGAACGTCTGTTCGTGCTGACCGGCGCCGGCTGCAGCACCAATTCGGGCATTCCCGATTACCGCGACAGCCACGGCAATTGGAAGCGGACCCAGCCGGTCAATTTCCAGGCCTTCATGTCGGAAGAGCCTACGCGCCAGCGCTATTGGGCGCGCAGTCTGATCGGCTGGCGGCGGTTCGGCCAGGCGAGGCCGAACGATGCGCATCATGCGTTGGCCCGGCTCGAGGCGAGCGGGCGCTGCGAGATGCTTCTGACCCAGAACGTCGACCGGCTGCATCAGTCCGCCGGCCACCGGCAGGTGATCGATCTGCATGGCCGGCTCGATCTGGTCCGCTGCATGGGCTGCGGGGCGAAGACCCCGCGCAACGAATTCCAGGACAGGCTCGGCCGTGCCAATGCGGAATGGCTGACGCTCGACGCCGCCGATGCGCCTGATGGTGATGCCGATCTGGAGCACGCGGATTTTTCGTCGTTCAAGGTGCCCGCCTGCGAAGCCTGCGGCGGCATCCTCAAGCCCGACGTCGTGTTCTTCGGCGAGAACGTCCCGCGCGACGTGGTCGCCACCGCGCAGGATCATCTGGCGCAGGCCGACGCCATGCTGATCGTCGGCTCCTCGCTGATGGTCTATTCCGGTTTCCGCTTCGTGCAGGCTGCCGCGAACCGGCAGATCCCGATCGCCGCGGTCAATCTCGGACGCACCCGCGCCGACGATCTCCTCACGCTCAAGGTCGAGGAGCGCTGCGAGGCGGCGCTTGCATTCCTGCTCTGAGCGCGTGGGCCGCACCCTTCTACCGCATAGGTGCCGCGCAAAACGGCTCGGACGCTTCACCCCGGGCGTTGTCGCTGGTATGAAAATTGCTGCGGTTTTCGCACAGTTTGTCGACCAGCACGGAGAATTTGGAATGCTTGAGGGAGCCGAGGTGCGGCTTGCCGTTGATATCGGTGGCACGTTCACCGACATCGTGCTGGACGTGGGCGGGGTGCGCAAGACGCGCAAGGTGCTGACGACGCCGCAGCGGCCCGAGCAGGCGGTGCTGGATGGCATGCGTCTCATTCTCACTGACGCGCGCGCGCATATGAGCGACATCGACGTCTTCATTCACGGCACGACGCTCGCGACCAATGCCATCATCGAGCGCCGCGGCGCCAAGACCGCGCTGATTGCGACCGACGGCTTTCGCGACGTGCTCGATATCGGCACCGAGAGCCGCTATGACCAGTACGATCTCAGCATCGACAAGCCGAGGCCGCTGGCGCCGCGGTCGCTCCGCTTCACCGTGCCGGAGCGGATCGACGCACACGGCGCCGTTCGCCTCCCGCTGGACGAGGCGGCAGTGCGTGCACTCGCGCCAAAATTGCGCGCGTTGAACGTCGAGAGCGTCGCGATCGCCTTCCTGCACTCCTACGCCAATCCCGAGCACGAGCGCCGCACCGCCGCGATCCTCGGCGAGGAGATGCCGGGCATCTCCGTGACCGTGTCCTCTGCGGTGTGTCCGGAGATCCGCGAATACGAGCGCACCTCCACCGCGGTCGCCAACGCCTATGTGCAACCCCTGATCGACGGCTATCTCGCCCGCATGGCGGATGCCTTGCAGGTCGAGCAGTTCCGCGGCGCGATCTACCTCGTCACCTCCGGCGGCGGCGTCACCTCGATCGAGACGGCGCGGCGCTTTCCGGTGCGCCTCGTCGAATCCGGTCCCGCCGGCGGTGCGATCTTCGCGGCGCAGATCGCTGCGCGGCTCGGCGAGAGCAAGGTGCTGTCCTTCGACATGGGCGGCACGACCGCAAAAATCTGCCTGATCGAAAAATACCAGCCCGAGACCTCGCGCGTGTTCGAGGTCGATCGCGCGGCGCGCTTCCTGAAGGGCTCCGGCCTGCCGGTGCGCATCCCCGTGATCGAGATGGTCGAGATCGGCGCCGGCGGCGGCTCGATCGCGCATGTCGATGCGATGAAGCGCGTGACTGTCGGCCCCGAGAGCGCCTCGTCGGAGCCGGGCCCTGCCTGCTACGGCCGCGGTGGCCAGCGTCCGGCCGTGACGGATGCGGACGTTGCGCTCGGCATGATCGATCCTGATGCCTTTGCGGGCGGCACGATCAAGCTCAGCCCGGAGCTTTCAAAGGCGGCGCTGTTGCGCGCCGTCGGCGAGCCGCTGGGCCTGTCGGCGGAAAACGCGGCCTATGCCGTGCACGAGGTCGTCTGCGAGAACATGGCGAGCGCGGCGCGCGTGCATGCGGTCGAGCGCGGCGAGATCGTCGGCCAGCACACGCTGATCGCCTTCGGTGGTGCCGCGCCGCTCCATGCGGCCCGCGTCGCCGAGAAGATCGGCGTCTCGCGAGTCATCGTGCCCTCGAATGCCGGCGTCGGCTCGGCGGTCGGCTTCCTGGCTGCTCCCATAGCCTATGAGCTGGTGCGCAGCCGCCATGTCCGCCTCGATGATTTCGACACGGAGGGGGTTTCGGAGCTACTCCAGGAGATGGTGACTGAAGCGCGCGCGCTGGTGGAGCCGGGCGCGGCCGGTGCGCCGGTGCGCGAACGCCGCGCGGCCTTCATGCGCTATGTCGGCCAGGGCCACGAGATCTCGGTCGAGCTGCCGAACCGGCGGCTGACATCGGCCGATCTCGCCGGCCTGCGCCAGAACTTCGAGGCCGACTATTCGGCGATGTTCGAGCGGCCGATCCCGGGCGCCGCGATCGAGGTCCTGAGCTGGTCGGTGCTCGCGACCACCGATGCGCACAATCCTTCTGTCGTCGCTTCCGTTGCGCGCAAGCCCGCCGGCAAGGCCTCGGGCAGCCGCAAATTCTTCGACGGACGCGCGGGGGAAGTGATCGAGATCCCGCTTTATCGCCGCGAGGACATGGCACCGGGCGCGACCATTGCCGGCCCCGCCGTGATCGCCGAGGACGAAACGTCCACCTTCGTCTCCAACAGTTTTGACGCCCATATCGACGGTGCCGGCAGCATCGTCATGGAACGAAAGGCGGCCTGATCATGAGCAAGGCAAATGGCGCGAGCCTGATCGACCTCCAGATCATGTGGCACCGGCTGATCGCCGTGGTCGAGGAGCAGGCGCAGGTGCTGCTCCGCACCGCCTTCAGCCCGATCGTGCGCGAATGCGGCGACCTCTCCGCCGGCGTGTTCGACCTCAGGGGACGGATGCTCGCGCAGGCCGTGACCGGCACGCCCGGCCACGTCAACTCGATGGCGGAATCGGTCAAGCACTTCATTGCGCATTTCCCGATCGAGACGATGAAGGAAGGCGACGCCTACATCACCAACGATCCCTGGATGGGCACAGGTCACCTCAACGACTTCGTCGTCACCACGCCCTGCTTCAAGGACGGCAAGCCGGTCGCGCTGTTCTCCTGCACCAGCCATCTCATGGACATCGGCGGCATCGGCTTCGGCCCTGACGCCACCGACGTGTTCATGGAGGGGCTCTACATCCCCATGCTCAAGCTGATCGACCAGGGCGTCGTCAACGAAACGCTGATGGCGATGATCCGCACCAACACGCGGCTGCCGATCGACACCGAAGGCGACACCTATTCCCTGGCCGGCTGCAACGACGTCGGCTGCGAACGCCTGGTCGAGATGATGACCGAGTTCGAGATCAATACGCTCGACGAGCTCGGCGACTACATCTGCGATCGCTCGCGCGAGGCTGTGCTGGCCGAGATCGCAAAGCTGCCGAAGGGCAGCTGGCACAACACCATGGTCGTGGACGGCTACGATGCGCCGGTGACGCTCGCCGCGACGCTGACGATCTCGGATGAGGGCATCCACGTCGATTTCGACGGCACTTCGGCCGCTTCGAAGTTCGGCATCAACGTGCCCTTGTCCTACACCACGGCCTACACCGTGTTCGGCCTCGGCTGCGTCGTCGCCTCGCAGATCCCGAACAATGCCGGCTCGCTCTCGCTGCTGACCGTGTCGGCGCCCGCGGGGGCGATCCTGAACGCGCCGAAGCCCGCGCCGGTCGCCTCGCGCCACATCGTCGGACAGATGCTGCCGGACGTGGTGTTCGGCTGCCTGCGCCAGATCATTCCCGAGCGCGTACCCGCGGAAGGCACCTCGTGCCTGTGGAATCTCAACGTCCGCGGACAAACCCGTTCAGGTGCCGGCGGCAATTACGGGTTCTCGATGGCGGTGACTTCGAATGGCGGTACCGGCGCGCGCTTTGCGAAGGACGGGCTGTCGGCCACCGCCTATCCCAGCGGCGTGCGCGGCACGCCGGTCGAGATCGCTGAGACGCAAACGCCGCTGATCTTCTGGCGCAAGGAGCTTCGCCCGGATTCCGGCGGCGCCGGGCGCACCCGCGGCGGTCTCGGCCAGATCATCGAGGTCGGCAGCGGCATCGATGCGCCCTTCGACATCCTCGCTGCATTCGATCGCATCGATCATCCGCCGCGCGGCCGCGACGGCGGCCGGAACGGCGAGGCCGGCTATGTCGGCCTGAAGTCTGGACAGAAGATGCGCGGCAAGGGTTTTCAGACCGTACCGCCTGATGACCGGCTGGTGGTGATGACGCCGGGCGGTGCCGGCATCGGCGCGCCCACCGAACGCGAGCGCACGGCGGTCAACGACGACATCGAGAGCGGCCTGGTGTCTGCCGACAATGCGGCCGCCCTGTACGGATACGCGCGGGGCTAGCTCCGCTGCGTTGACTGCGGCCGTTTACTGGCCGCAGTCATTCGGCGGTGCCTTGCCGGCAAAGCGGTCGGTCATCCAGTTCACCGCGGCCATGGTGCTCGCCTGTGCGGCGCGGCCGTGTCCGATGTTGGGAAGGGTGACCATTTTCACGGGGCTGCCCGCCTTGCACAGCCGGCCCATATAGGCGCGCGTCACCGCGGGCCGGATGATCTGGTCGACGGTCCCCTGCGCGAGGAACACAGGCAAGCCGGCGGGCAAGGTGCCGGCGCTGTTCTTCTCCAGTAGCGAGCGCCACGGCTCGGCTTTGGTCGGGTCGGGCACGGTCAGGAAATGTTGCTGGAGCGGCCGCTCGGTCCGCTGGCGGATGAAGATGTCGAAGGGACCTTCGATGCATTCGCGCGCCAGTCGGTCGATGACCGGAAGTGCGCGCGGGTCTACGACACCGTCGAGCGCGGCGTCGTAGACGCGATGCCATGACCACAGCGTCATTGCGGTGATGTTCTTGCCGCCGACTGAGTTGATGTCGTCGCTCATCAGCGTGGCAAGATCCGTCGCGGGCGCCGCAGCGGCAACGCCGAGCAGATGGAGATCGGGCGCATAGGTCGGCGCCAGCCGTCCGGCGAACAGCACAGCCTGTCCGCCCTGCGAGTGTCCCCACAAGGCAAAATCCTTGGCTCCGCCGGCGCCCGGCAGATCGCGCGCAACGCGCACGATGTCGAGCACGGCGCGGCCCTCGCTCTCGCCGACGAGATAAGGATGCGGACCCGGCGTGCCGAGCCCGGGATAGTCGGTTGCCGCGACGATGTAGCCACGCGCCACCATCGAGCGCAGTCCCTGGATCTGCTGGAACAGGAAGATCGCGAGCGACGGTGCGCAGCGCGGCACAATGCCTGACGTTGGATGCGCCCAGGCCACGATCGGGCGGCCGCCGGGCGGCGGCGGGCCCTGTGGTACGATGACGACGCCGGAGACGAGAATGGGTTCACCTTTCAATCCGGTCGATCGGTAGAGCACGCGGTAGCTCGAGGCGCCGAGCGGTGCGCCATACATCGGCTCCTGTCGCACCAGGCTGCCGGGCAGACCGTCCGCGAGCGATGCCGGCGCGTCGTAGAAGGGCGATTGCGCGCGTGCCGCTACCAACCCGGCGAACATGACGAGTGCGGCCATCGCCCCGCGGCCGAACGGGCTCAGCATCTGCAAGCCGGTCCTGCGCATGGTCACATCCCGTACAGGATTTTCAGCTCGCCGCTGGCGCGCAGCGCGAGCGTCAGGCCGTCGGCCAGCAGCAGTGCCTTGTCGAACTGAATCGAGGACAGCTTTCCTTCTGTGCGAAAGCCGTCCTTGAGCGGCCGCGTCAGTCGCTGGTTCGCCGCCATCAGCAGGTTCTGGTAGGAGATGCCGTAGTCGATGTTCACGGCCTGCTTCAATTGCGCGACGATCGGTTGCAAGGCTGTGTCGCTCTGTCCGCCGTCCTGCGTGGCGACGTCGAGATCGCCAAGACCTACGCTCTTATTGCCGTCGTCAATCTTGAGCGCAGCGGCGAGATAACTCCATAGCCCCGCATTGGGATCGCTGTCAGAGGTGTTCGCAAGACGAAGGCCGATCACAAGCTTGCCCGACGACGGATAGACCTGCACCTCGCGCAAGTTCGTGTCCTGCGCCGGCAGCGCTGCGATCGCCTGGCTGATCTTGTCCTTGATCGCGTCATAGCCGATGCGAACGGGGAGGATGACGTCGAACGTGCCCGGTGCGGCTACGTCGGAGCCGAGCTGTGGCAGCGGAGTCGGCACGACGCTCGCTCCCTGCTGTCCGATTGACGTCACCGCAGTGCCGGAGAGTTCGAGCGAGCCCGACAGAACCTTGTCGTTGGCGCGGACGCCGGCGAAGGCTGCGCTCCGCGGCGTTACTTGCAGCCAGACCGGCGGCTCGTCGGCGAGCTTCATCGGTTCGAACGCATGTGTCCAGGCAGCGGCCGCCTTGTCCCGCAGATTGAGTTTCCTTGCCGCGGCCAGCGCACGTGATCGCACGCGCGCGAGCTGCGTACGGATGCGCGGCTCGACGTAGGGCGCAAGATCGACCTCGCGGCCGAGCACGTGCAAATAAGGTGCTTCGCTCCAGTGGAAGGAGTCGCTGAAATTCAGGTCGAGCGACCAGTCCTTGCGCAGCGCGGGCCGTGCCTCGGCCTCGATCGTCGCGCGCGCTTCGGTCTGGCCGCGGATGCGCGCGGTGAAGCGGTTGGCGCCCTGGCCTTCGGCCGCGCCGTAGATCGAGACTGCACCATAGACGCGGTCGCCGCGGCCATAGAGCGAGACGCCGCTGGTGCGATTGACGAAGCCAAACACGTCGCAATTGGCGTTGACACGGAACATCAGTACGCGGCGGTGCACGCAGTTGACGCGCTCGTCGATGGTGGCAAGCCGCTTGGGGATATCCTGCTCGATCGCCTTGGCGAGCGCCGGCAGACCGAACTCAATGGTTGCGGACACCCGTGAGGTCGTCGCGAGCGGCGCCGGCGGATCAGGAGCGAGCGGCGGCTTGTCGGCGGCGTGCGCGGCTTGCGCGAGCGCGGTGAGGGCGAGCGCAACAAGCCCGGCACGTTTCGTCGAACGAACAATTCGCAAAGAAACGGGCATTCTTCTTATTCCAGCTTGGCCCTGCTTCGCGCCCATGCCGCCGGCAGCGGTGCCGTTCGGTCTTCAGAGCAAAATCGCGGAAGGAGAGGGCGGTCAGTGGATCAATTATTGCTTGTATTCAATGGTCGCGTATCGCGGCACTTGTATGGCGCGGCGTCGCGCTTTGAGCAAGGCTTTGTATATCGCTCCGGTATGATGGCCGTTCTTGAATTCCTCAAAAGAGATTGACGCCGCCCCAGTCCAAATGATCACGCGACGAAGCTTCTCCGCGGGCGCTGCGATGTTTGAGTCTGAGAACTGCCGGCCGAGACGAAACGGTCAGCGCAGCTGACGTTTCGAATTGTCCCCGTGCGTCAAGTTCACGCCGTGCGCGCATTCCGTCTTTGCACTCCCCGTGATCCGGCGTACTCTGTGAGGGCGCGCAGAAGTGCAATAGCAACCACTCCAGTGAACGTAGCTCCTTTGGCGACATGCGCCGAGAGAGGGGGATATCTGTTGGCAGCTCATCCTCGATAGAGAACAATCGACGCGCACTGAACTGCAAACATCCCTCGCGGCGTCTGCGAGACGCGAGTTCAACAAACACAAAAGCGGGAGGAACGGATGAAGAAGCGTTGGTGTAATTCTGGTCTACCTCTTGTTGCCGGCGCGACGCTGATCGTGTCGTCGGCGTTGGCCCAAACCGTGGATACTGCCCGGATCGAGAACGCCGGTCAGAACGATTGGCTCACCTATCATGGTTCATACAAATCCCATCACTACAGCCCGCTCGCGCAGATCAATGCGAGCAACATCGGCAATTTGGGCGTAGCCTGGACGCACATTCCCGGACGATCGACGCGCGGCCTGCAGTCAATGCCGCTCGTGGCCGATGGCGTGCTCTACTATTCGGGTTCGTACAGCCGGGTCTTTGCACTGAACGGCGCGACCGGCGAGGTCATCTGGTCGTTCTTTCCGGAGCTCGACGAGGCGCTCATCAGCCGACAGACCCACTCGCCCTACAATCGCGGCGTAGCTCTCGGTGAAGGCAAGGTCTTCGTCGGTACGATGGATGGCCGTCTGTTCGGGCTCGATGCGAAGTCGGGAAAGGTGCTCTGGGAAACCAGGCTGATCGACTCGCAGAAGCTCACGGTCGGCTTCACTGGCGCGCCGCTTTACGCGAAGGGAAGCGTCATCATCGGCTCGCAGGGGGGGGAATGGCCGGGCCGTGGCCCGATCTTCGCTGTCGATGCCACCACCGGCAAGAAGAAGTGGGAGTTTCTGACGGTCGCGGGCACCGACGAGGCCATGAAGACCTGGGGCAACGATTCCTGGCGCACGGGCGGTGGCGGCGGCTGGATGCCTGGCACCTACGACTCCGAGACCAACTCCGTCCTGTGGGGCACCGCGAACCCGGCGCCGCTCTACGATTGGTCGGGCGCCGACTACAAGACGCAAGGTGCGCGTCCCGGCGACAATCTCTATACGAGTTCGGTCATCGCTCTCGATATCGATACCGGAAAGCTGAAATCCTACCATCAGGAACTGCCTCACGACGCCTGGGACTTCGACAGCGCCGTCGGCGAGTTCGTGATGCTTGAGCGCGACGGCCAGAAATACGTGGTTCATCCGAACAAGGGCGGCTTCGTCTTCGTCTACGACCGTAATCTTGGCGTGAAGAACGTCTGGCGGCTGGTCGAGAACATCAACTTCGTCAAGGATATCGATCCCAAGACAGGTGCGCTGATCGGACGTCGCGATTTCCCGGTCGGGAAAGTCACTGAAGTACCGCTGTGTCCCTTCATTGGCGGCGGCATCAGCTGGAACGCCGGCTCGTACAACCCGAAGACCGGTCTTTACTACAAGATCGGCCAGGAATGGTGCATGACGCTGGATATTCAGAAGACGACGCCGGTCACCGCGCCCCAGGTCCAGCTCAACATCGGCGCCGACTTCAAGATGGTGCCGCCTCCGAGCGGCGAGATCTACGGACATCTCGACGCGCGCGACCCGATAACGGGCGCGAAGAAATGGGAGGTTCGCTTTCCCGAGCCGCCGCTTGGGAGCGTTTTGTCGACCGGGGGTAATCTCGTGTTCGTACCCGACTCCCGCGGCATCCTTCACGCCTACGATGCCGAAACCGGGGCCGAGTTGTGGAAGCACAACAACGGCACCGGCCACCAGGGCGGTATCGTCAGCTACTCCGTCGGCGGCAAGCAATATATCGCCGTGACGGCCGGCTTCGGCGGGATGCTGGCGGACGAATATGCGCCAAACTTCGGCGGCGTCTACAAGAGCATGCCACGCGACGACGGCGCCCTCGTCGTCTTCAGCTTGAAATAGTCTGCCTCAAACGATCTGCCGAGAAACGGGTGCAAGCCCGCTTCTCGGTCGATTGCAGCGGCCGCGCGTGATTCAGGAATGGAGCGGACGTGTTGAAACTGCATTCGATGTCGCTTCCGGCGGTGCTAGGGGCCTCGTTGCTGTGCGTTGTGGTGGCTCGAGCTCAATCTGCCACGCCGGCGCCGGACAACGGGTCGTTGGACGTCGAACAGTTGTTCGCGGGGACCTGCGGCTTTTGTCACTCCGACGGCGGCCGGGCTGCCGGCAGGGGACCGCAACTGATGAATTCGCAACGAGACGACGAATTTCTGCACAACCGTATCAAGATCGGCAAGCAAGGTGCGATGCCGGCATTCGGCGAGAGCTTCAGCGACGCGCAGATCGACCAGATCGTCAAATATATCCGCGCCTTGAAGCCGCGCGAGGGCTGACCCTCCGGGACCTGATCCATCCAGATGAGACGCGGCATGAAAGCAATTGTCCTGGTTATCGTCGGTGCCGCTATCGGGCTGTCGGGACCGGCGCAGGCGCGAACCCTGGACGCGATCCGCGCCAGTGGCGCGCTCGGACTATGCGCGCATCCCAACTCGCTCCCTTTTGCGCGCAAGGGCGGCGATCCGCCCGGTTTTCAGGTTGAGTTGGGACAGGTGCTGGCACGCGAGCTCGGTGTCTCGCTGCGGCTCGACTGGATCATCACGCAGTATCAAATGCGCAGCGCCAACTGTGACATTCTCCTGGATGTCATCGCCGATCGCGAAGCGCAAGGCGAGACCCGTTTGAGGATCTCGAAACCATACTATCGCACGGGCGTCGCGCTCGCGGTGCCGTCATCCAGCGCGCTCACTTCGTTCAAGAGCCTCAGCGAGCATACCAAGGTTGGGGTCCAGGTCGGCTCTGTCGCTGCCATGATCATCGGTCAGCGGCACGTGCCCACATCGACCTTCGGCTTCGAGACCGACAGCCTCGATGCCGTATCAAACCATGAGATCGATGCGGCTGCGGTCACGCCCACCGCGGCGAGCTATTTCAATCTGACGCATCCTGACAAGCCACTCCGGATCCTGGATCGCGACGAGGGCGTGGCCGACCTCAACTGGAATGTCGCCGTCGGCATGGTCCGCCCGGATGATGCGTTGCGCGAGGCGATCGATGGGGCGCTGGAACGGCTGCGCAACGACGGCACGATCGATCGGATCTACGGTCGCTATGGGATCGTGCTGCAAACGCCGAGGTAGCTGAATTGCTGAAGGAACGACGCCGTCCCGGTTTGGCCAGGACGACGTCGCTATGAAGATCTCGCTTTGGCCTTACGCCGCCGCCTTCTTGCGCGCCTGCTCGGCCTTGTACAGCTCGAACTCTTCGGCGATCGCCTTCGCGACCGACGGCCGCTGGCGCAGGCGGTCGTGATACGCCTTCACGTTCGGCCATTTGGCGAGCTCGATCGGCGGGGTCGCCATGGTCCAGTTGATGACCGTGACGAGATAGGCGTCGGCCACGCTGAAATGGTCGAGCAGGAAGTCGCGGCCCTTCAGGTAGTTGTCGAGATAGTCGAGCCGCGACAGGTTCTTCTCCAGCGCATAGGCCTTGGTTTCCTGCGGCGCCTTTCGGTCGAGCAGGGGGATGAAGAGGCCCTTGTGCAGCTCGGTGCCGATGAAGCAGAGCCATTGATGCAGCCGGGTGCGATCGATGCCCTCGGCCGCACCGAGGCCGGATTGCGGGAATCGATCCGCGACATATTGCAGGATCGCGGCGTTCTCGGTCAGCACCACGCCCTCGTCGGTGCGCAGCGTCGGCACGAGGCCGATCGGGTTGATCGTGCGGAAGTCGGTGCCGTCGTTCAGCACTTTCTTGGTCGGCGGATCGACTTCGAGATAATTCGCTTCGGCGCCGGCTTCATACAGCGCGACGCGGGTCGCCATCGAACAGGCGAGCGGCGAGAAATAAAGATCCATCTTGGGCCTCCTTGGGCAATTCCTCTTTGGATGTCGCTCAACCTGGCCAGATTGATTTTTGTACCATCTTGTATAATATCGCGGCGGTCAAGGATTAGTTTGCGAAATGGTACAAAAATCGAAGCCGCCAGCTGCCGCCAATGAGCCGAAGCGGCGTGGCCGTCCGCGCGCCTACGAGCCCGACGTCGCGCTCGGCAAGGCGCTCGACCTGTTCCGCAGGCAGGGTTTTGCGGCGACGTCGCTGGACGATCTCAGCGAAGCGACCGGCATGAACCGGCCGAGCCTCTACGGCGCCTTCGGCGACAAGCGCGAGCTCTACATCAAGAGCTACCAGCGCTACCGCGAGGACGCGCGCGCCTCGATGGTGGAGATCTTTCGCCAGGAGATGCCGGTGCGCCAGCGGCTCGAGCGCATCTTCGCGTCCGCACTGAACATCTATCTCTCCGGCGAGACCGGTCCGCGCGGCTGCTTCACGGTGGTGACCGCGGCGTCCGAAGCCGTCGGCGATCCCGAGATCCGTGCCATGGTGCTGGATGGACTGACCGAGCTCGACAAGGCCTTTGCCAGTTGCTTCCGCCGCGCCAAGGAGAAGGGCGAGTTGCCCGCGAGCGCCGACCCGGCCGTGCTGGCGCAGCTCGCCTCCGCAACCGTGCATTCGATCGCCATCCGCTCCCGCGCCCGCGTGTCGCGCAAGGAGCTCGAGGCGATCGTGAAGGGGGCGATTGACGTGATGGTGGGGGCCAAAAGTTAGGCCGTCGTCCCGGGGCGCGCATAGCGCGAGCCCGGGACCCATAGCCACAGCGAGAAGTTTGTCGAAGACTGGTCGTTCGGTACTGCGACCAGCCGCAACGATAAATCACGCAGTATGGGTCCCCGCGTACGCGGGGACGACAGCGAGGGTGGGGCGCGTGCGTGCCTCTCCCAGCCTGCCGAAGCGTCTAATATCCCCGTGCCCGGTCCACCACGTTCTCCAGCGCACCGCCGACCTCGAACTTTGCGATTTGCTCGGCGACATAGGCCGAGATTGCATCGGCGTCGGTGTCGGCCGCGTTGTGCGGGGTCAGCAGCACCTTGGGGTGGGTCCAGAACCGGCTGTCCGCAGGCTGCGGCTCCTGCACGAAAACGTCGAGCGAGGCCGCGCCAAGCGTGCCGTCGTCGAGGCAGGCCAGGATATCGGCTTCGTTCTGCAAGCCGCCGCGACCCGCATTGATCAGCACGGGCGCGCCGAGCGGGCTGCTGCGGTTGAGCTTGGTGAAGACGTCGCGGTTGAGGATGCCGTGCGTATCCGGCGTCAGCGGCAACAGTGAGACCAGGATGTCGGTCTTGCGCAGGAATGCATCGATCTGCGCGGCGCCATGGAAGCATTCGACGCCCTCGATCGTGCGTGGGCTGCGGCTCCAGCCGGCAACCCGGAAGCCGAGCCGGCGCAGCACCTCGGCGGCATCGGCACCCAGCGTGCCAAGTCCCATCACGCCGACGGTGACGGCACTCGCCGGCCACTGATATTGCGGCTCCCAGCGTTTTGCGCGCTGCGAGTCCCGCAAGTACAGCTCCTGGCGGTGGTGCATCAGCACGTGCAGCACGACATATTCGGTCATGCGATTGGTGAGATCAGGCACGGCGACGCGCACCAGCGGCACGTCGGGCAGGCTCTTGTCGGCCATCAGCGCATCGACGCCGGCGCCCAGATTGAAGATCGCACGCAGATTGGGGAAAGAGCCGAGATCGCCCGGCACCGGCTTCCACACCGCGGCATAGTGCACTTCGGCCGGATCGAGCCCGGCGTTGGGCAGCAGCACCACGCGGCGGCCGCCGCAGACCGCGTCGAACCGGGCCTTCCAGCGCTCCGGCAGCCAGTTCTGCTGCGTGCTGTTGATCAGGACGGCCAGTGTGCCCATGCTCATTCGAAGTGCCTCGTCGGTTCCGTTTTGAAAACCCTCCTTGGCACGATCCGACGGATTTTTCTCGCAAATTTTTTCCGCAGCCCTGTCGGGGCGGGGCATATTGGATCGTCTTAAAAACAAGTGTTCAGGAAGGTGCTGCCCATGCTTTATGCGATCCTCTGCTATCACGACGAGGACTTCGTCGGCTCCTGGAGCAAGGACCAGGACGAGGCTGTGATGAAGAAGCTCGCCGTGGTGCAGGACAAGCTCACACAGCAGGGCCGACTGGGTCCGGTGGCGCGGCTGCTGCCGACCACGGCGGCGGCGACCCTGCGCAAGGAAGACCCGCCGCTGGTGCTCGACGGCCCCTATGCGGAGACCAAGGAGCAATTGCTCGGCTTCTATATCGTCGACTGCAAAAACCTCGACGAAGCCCTCGACGTCGCGCGCGACCTCGGCGCGGCCAATCCCGGCGGCGCCTATGAGGTGCGCCCTGTGGGCGTGTTCAGGCCCGGAGGAATTTCGGCGTGAGCGACACCGACACCGCCTGGATCGAGACCGCGCTGACCTCGGCGCGCCCCCAGGCGGTCGGCGCGCTGCTGCGCTATTTCCGCGATCTCGACACCGCCGAAGAGGCCTTCCAGAACGCCTGCCTGCGCGCGCTCAAGACCTGGCCGCAGAACGGGCCGCCGCGCGATCCCGCGGCCTGGCTGATCATGGTCGGCCGCAACGTCGCCATCGACGAGGTCCGCCGCGCCCGCAAGCAGCAGCCGCTGCCGGAGGATGACCAGGCCATCTCCGATCTCGACGACGCCGAGGGCGCGCTCGCCGAGCGGCTCGACGGCTCGCACTACCGCGACGACATCCTGCGGCTGATGTTCATCTGCTGCCATCCGCAGATGCCGGCGACCCAGCAGATCGCGCTGGCGCTGCGCATCGTCTCCGGCCTCACCGTGAAGCAGATCGCGCGCGCCTTCCTGGTCTCGGAAGCGGCGATGGAGCAGCGCATCACCCGCGCCAAGGCGAAGGTCGCCGAGGCCGGGGCGCCGTTCGAAACGCCCGGCGCGGTCGAACGCTCCGAGCGGCTCGCCGGTGTTGCCGCAATGATCTACCTGATCTTCAACGAAGGCTATTCGGCCAGCGGCGACACGGCGGAGATCCGAAAGCCGCTGTGCGAGGAAGCGATCCGGCTGGCGCGGCTGCTGCTGCGGCTGTTCCAGAGCGAGCCGGAGATCATGGGGCTCGCGGCGCTGCTGCTGTTGCAGCATGCGCGCAGCGCCGCGCGCTTTGCCGCGGACGGCGCGGTGATCCTGCTCGACGACCAGGATCGTACGCTGTGGAACGGCAACATGATCGCGGAAGGCCTGGCGCTGATCGACAAGGCGATGCGCCATCGCCGCAGCGGCCCCTATCAGGTCCAGGCCGCGATCGCCGCGCTGCATGCGCGCGCGTCGACGCCCGAGGAAACCGACTGGACACAGATCGACCTGCTCTACGGCGCGCTCGAACTGATGCAACCTTCGCCGGTGGTGACGCTCAACCGCGCGGTTGCCGTCTCCAAGGTGCGCGGCCCGCAAGCGGCGCTCGAGCTGATCGAGCCGCTGGCGCCGAAGCTCACCAACTACTTTCATTTCCACGGCGTGCGTGGTGCCTTCCTGATGCAGCTCGGCCGCAACGACGAAGCCCGCATCGCCTTCGACCACGCCATCGCGCTCGCCAATACTTCGGCGGAAGCCGCCCATATCCGCATGCACATCGATCGCCTGATCCGGGACAGCCAGCCGAAGGGCGCCAATGGCGGCGCCAGGCAGGGCGCAAAGGCAAAGTGACGGCCAAAAATTTCGTCCCGCCAATTGTCGGCTCCCGCCGTTCCCCTTCGTCTTAATTCCATATCCAGGGAGCCACTCATGCTGAAAGCCATTGCCATCATCGCCGTCGTCCTCGCCGTCGGCATAGCCGCGGTCCTCGTCTTCGCATTGACAAAACCCGATACGTTCCGTGTCGAGCGCTCGCTCGCCGTGAAGGCGCCGGCCGATGCGATTTATCCGCACGTTGCCGATTTCCATTTCTGGATGAGCTGGTCGCCCTATGAGGATCGCGACCCCGGCATGAAGCGGACCTTCGGCAGAACCGCGTCAGGCAAGGGCGCGACCTATGCCTGGGACGGCAACAATAATGTCGGCGCCGGGCATATGGAGATCCTCGAGGCAAGCACACCGTCGAAGCTTCGGATCAAGCTCGATTTCGAGCGCCCGTTCGAAGGCCACAACACCGCCGAGTTCACCTTTGTGCCGCAAGGCGATGCCACATTGGTCACATGGGCGATGTACGGTCCGGCGCCGTTCATGTCCAAGGTGATGCAGGTGTTCATCAACATGGACAACATGATCGGCAAGGACTTCGAGACCGGCCTCGCCAGCTTGAAGAAGCTCACCGAAAAGTAACAAGGCTTGCTGCCCGAAAGAGCAGCCAAGAAACCGCCGAGAAACTGCAAGGAACTGCCAACGAACCGCCAAGAAAACGAAGAGGAGAGAAACGATGCTCAATGCCTATCTGTTCTATCAGGACACCTGCGAAGCGGCGTTCAACTTCTACGCCAAGGTTTTGGGCGGCAAGATCGACGCCATGATGCGCTCATCAGAAGCGCCGCCGGATATGCCCGCCGCGCCCGGCCGCGAGAAGATGATCATGCATGCGCGGATGTCGCTGCCCGACGGCAGCGTGCTGATGGCCTCCGACGCGCCACCCGAGCATTTTCAAAAAGCCCAGGGCTTTTCGGTCTCGCTCACGGTCACCGACCCCGCGGATGGGGAGCGCAAGTTCAACGCGCTCGCCGACGGCGGCACCGTCACCATGCCCTTCAGCAAGACGTTCTGGGCCAAGGGCTTTGGCATGTGCGTCGACAAGTTCGGCATTCCCTGGATGGTGAACTGCCCGGCCGAGGGCATGTGACAGGCGTGACCGCCTGATGCACCAAGCCGTAATCTCTCTACCGTAGTTGCGGGAGAGGGCCCGTTAGCTGTCGGCATGTCACACGACCGATCGGCCGGATGCTCGCTCACCGGCGCGATCCGGTCACGTCATCGCTTGGCGGGGACGGTTCGACGCAGCGAGGGCAGATCACGAGTTTCGTGCCAAGCTGCTTGTCGTTCTCCGCCTCGATTTCGTCATGGACCACCCACCACGCCTCGGAGAACGGGCGCAAGGTGGCGAGCACTCTTTCCCGCTCCTGATTGGGATTGTCCTGCGCAGGTGCCGGGTTCGCTGTGCGCCGCTTTGTGACAGAGGGGCGGTGAGGGGCCTGGTTCGGATCCCGGCCGAGGCCGTCCCATGCGATCGGTCGGCGCTCCTGCGCCGGCGCCGCCGCGCATCCGAGGAGCGCTGCGCAAAAAGTGAGCAAGACGAAGCCGTGACGCAGCATGCCGGACCCTTGGTGCGGTACGCGACACGCAAACTCCGCGTGCGGAGCTTTGCATCGCGCCGGTTAAATGGAACCTAAGGGAAACGACGTGGCCGCCAGGCCCAATATGGAATCGTGCTCTCGCATCACATTGCGAGAGCAGTGAGGCCGCTTCGTGAAATGATGAGGATCGCATCGCACAACAACTGGCGAAATATTAGGCTGTAAACTCCACGACAGAATCGCTAATAATTTCTTCATAAATTCTACAAACTGGGGTGGGCGTAACTTGGAAGGGGAGCGACCGATGGCAGCGGCGCTACAAATCAATTTTGCACTTTGGGGCATGCTCATCTGCGCGACATTGGAATTGGCGCAGACCATCCAGAGGCTCTACTAGGCCTAACGAAATGCGTGGCCGGCGCAATTTCGCCGTCGCGCTTGCCGGCTAGCTCACCAGCAACGCGATGAGCGTGAAGCTGACGCTCGCGATCACGATCATCGAGAGGATGTAGTTGCGCGGCCGTGCCGTTCGCGCACGCGGCGGTCTCCGCCGCTGCAGTGGCTCGCTCGCCTGCCATGCGAGCTCCGACGGCGCGAGCGCGGCCTCTGCGCCCGAGCCGATATATTTCACATAGAGCTCGAGCAGCCGCAGCTCGGACGGCAGGTCCATCAGGTCCTCGCGGTGGCGCCGCGACAGCAATTCGAATTCGACGGTTTCCTCGGAGCTCAACTGGCCAAGGACAATGCGTCCCTGGTCCGACAGGCGGTAGTGAAAATCGATGGGCTGCACGGCCTGCGATGGGTTTGAAAATGAGTAATCTTGAAAAAGCGAAACCATCCTAGTCTGTGACCACTGCTGAGATTATGACGGCCCTGCAGCCATCGTGACCCGAGCGGCCTCAATCTGGACGGGGCCATCATAGACGGTCGGGAAAGGCCGCAAACCGCGTAAATTGGGCAGGCATTGCCAAGCGGTTGAGCGGATTTCGTGTCGGATCGTCGGGATTTTGCAAAACTGCCTAATAGCCGGACAGCGCCGGATGCAACCCGGTCACATCGCTGGCGGCCGCCTGTTGCTCAGCGGCAGCGCGGATAGATCGCCGCAAGGTCGCGGCCCTTCAGCAAAAGCAATCTGGACGAGAGGCCACCGTGCCGGCTGATCCAGGCGCGCACCGGGCCGGGATAGGCCTGCAGCACCGCGTCGGAGGCTTCGGGCTCGGCATAAAAACGCCCGCGCCGGTCGACCGAACGCGCCGCGTGGAAGCCAAGTATCGCGCGTTTGGTGACGCAGATGCGCTCGCCCGGCACGATGCTGAGCACCAGCGTGCAGGCGGACAGGCACGGACCGTCGATCACCACGCGCTCGCCGCTCTCGCGCACCTGCTCGAACAGGTCGAGGAACGGCCCGACCTCTCCGCCCGGCGACTGGACGATGCGGATTTCGGCCATGGCGGGGGTGGTGGTAAAGAGCGCAGATGCGAGCATCCAGGCACCCACAAAGAACATGCGTCGCATGGAGCACTCCACAAGCTCGATCCCGTAGGGTGGGCAGAGCGTAGCGTGCCCACCAATGGCATCGCAAATCTGAAGGGAAGGTGGGCGCGGCGCTTGCGCGCCTTTGCCCACCCTACGATGTTCACCCGTTCCGCCGTTCGCCGCGCAGCGTCGGCAGGCCGATGCCAGCCGCATCGAAGCCGCCATCGACGGCCAAAATTTGGCCGGTGATGTAGCTCGATCGTTCCGAGCACAGGAAATAGATCGCTTCGGCGAGTTCCTCCTCCAGGCCGTAGCGGTTGAGCGGAATGGCGTCGTGATAGTCGGCGCGGATCTCCTTGCTGTGCACCTGCTTCGCCATCGCGGTGTCGACCGGCCCCGGCGCGACTGCGTTGACGCGGATGTTGAGCGAGGCGAGCTCGACCGCAAGCTGCTTGGTTAGGTGCGCAAGGCCCGCCTTGCTGGTGCCATAGGCCGAACGCAGGGTCGAGGCGCGCACCGCCGAGATCGAGGTGACGTTGACGATGGCGCCGCCGCCTTGCTCGCGCATCAGCGGCGCGGCCGCCTTGGTGCACAGGAACGGGCCGGTGAGATTGACCGCCATGATCCTGTTCCAGTCGGCGTCGCTGGTCTCCAGCACTGGCGCGAACACGGCGACGCCGGCGTTGTTGACGAGAGCATCGAGCCGACCGAAGCGGCTCATGACCGCCGCCATTGCAGCTCCCACGGCGGCTGCGTCGGACACGTCGCAGGTGATTGCCAGCGCATTATCGGGATTCTTCAGGGCCGCCGCCGCGCCCGCCTGCAGCTCCCCCTCGATATCGAGCAGCGCGACGCGCCACCCTTCGGCCAGGAATTTCTTGGCCGTCGCCAGCCCGATGCCTCGCGCGGCTCCGGTGACGAGGGCGACGTTTTGTGGGGCCTGCGGCATTTGCTAATCTGTCCTGTGTTCGAAAGAGGCGCGCACGAGCGCCGGCTCCTTTTACTTCGCTTTCGTCCCGGCAAGAAGGGCTCCAGGCCATGCTCATCGATCCCAGCACGATCCCGCTCGAGGAATGGCGGCCAGGTGTGAAGACCCGCATGGTGACATCCGCGCGCAACGGCGCGACCGCGCTCTGCATCTTCGAGCAATGGGTCGATCCCGGCGCCGGCGCGCCGACGCACAGCCACACGGTCGAGGAGGTGCTCACCGTGCGGGCGGGCGAGGCGGAGATGTGGGTCGAAGCCGAGCGTATCACGGTGACGGCCGGACAGGCGCTGCTGGTTCCCG
Source organism: Bradyrhizobium sp. Mp27 (assembly GCF_029953005.1). Lineage (NCBI taxonomy): Bacteria > Pseudomonadati > Pseudomonadota > Alphaproteobacteria > Hyphomicrobiales > Nitrobacteraceae > Bradyrhizobium > Bradyrhizobium sp. Mp27. The sequence continues at coordinate 35,464 of NZ_JASAUS010000041.1, forward strand.
CCGGACGCAAGCACGGTTTTCGCAATTCGGGAGCGACCATGCTGCATGTCCATGCGGTGTTGGCCTCGCCGGTCTTCGAGATGCTGCCGGAAGGGGCGAGTGAAGCGACGCGACGCTGGGAGCAGTAGGATAAGGGTGTCGGTCTCTCTCACCGTCACCCTACGGCGGCCGCTTCTTCAGCGGCCCTCGAAGGGCGACGGGGATAGTGATAAAGCGAGAGCTTACGCCAGCTCTGCCGATGCGCGCTGCATGTTCGACGACATGTCGGAGGTCACGATGCTCTGCTCCTCGACCGCGGCTGCGGTGGAGGCGATGAACTCGTTGACGCCGGCGATCGCGGCCTTGATCGCGGTGAGCGAGCTCGCAACGTCGCCCGAGATGGTGTTCAGCGCGTCGATTTCGGAGGTAATCGTGTCGGTGGCCTGCTTGGCCTGGCTGGCGAGGTTCTTCACCTCGGCGGCGACCACGGCAAAGCCGCGGCCCGCTTCGCCCGCCCGCGCCGATTCGATCGTGGCGTTGAGCGCAAGCAGGTTGATCTGACTGGTGATGCCCGAAATCATCTCGACGATGCCGCTCATGGCCTGGGCCGCCGCAGTCAACTTCTGAGCCTGGCCGTCCGCGGACTCGACCCTAGTGGTCGCGACCTTGGAGGTCTCGCGCGATTTCGCCATGGTCTCGGAGATCTCGCGGATCGAGGCGCTCATCTGCTCGCTGCCGGCCGCGACCGCCTCGATCAGCCCGCGCGCATTGTCGGCCTTCTTGCGGCCGATCGCCTGCGCGGTGATGTCGGTGGCGTATTTGACCACCTTGTAGGGTTTTCCGTTGAGATCCAGAATCGGATTGTAGGACGCCTGGATCCAGATCTCGCGGCCGCCCTTGGCGATCCGCTTGTATTCGGCGGCCTGGTATTCGCCGCGGTTGAGCCTCTCCCAGAAGTGGCGGTAGGCCGCCGAATTCTTCTCGTTCGGCTCGACGAACATCGAATGGTGCTGGCCCTTGATCTCGGCCAGCAAATAGCCCACCGCCTTGAGAAAATTCTCGTTGGCGGTGCGGATCGTGCCGTCCATGTTGAACTCGATCACCGCCTGCGACTTCTGGATCGCGGCGAGCTGGCCGTCATTGTCGGCGCCCTTCATCTTCTGCGCGGTGATGTCGGTTGCGAACTTCACCACCTTGAACGGTTTGCCGGTCTCGTCGAGGATCGGGTTGTAGGTCGCGAGAATCCAGATCTCCCTGCCGCCCTTGCCGAGCCGCTTGTATTCGGCCGCCTCGAACTCGCCGCGGTTCAGCCTGGCCCAGAATGCGGCATAGGCCGAGCTCGCGCGGTCCTCGGGCGTCACGAACATGCTGTGATGCTTGCCCCTGATCTCGTCGAGCGAATAGCCCATCGCGCCCAGGAAGTTCTCGTTGGCGGTGACGATGGTGCCGTCCATGTTGAACTCGATCACGGCCTGCGCGCGGTTGATCGCGGCGATCTTGCCGGAGTCTTCCATGGTCTTGATCTTGTACGCCGTGATGTCGGTGGCGAACTTGATGAAGCTGACCACCTTGCCGTTCTTGTCCAGCAGCGGGGCGTAGGAGGCATGAACCCAGACTTCCTTGCCGTTCTTGCCGAAGCGCTTGTATTGCGTGGTCTGGAATTCGCCGCGGTTCAGGCTGGCCCAGAAGTCGCGGTAGCGGGCGCTCTCGCGTTCGGCCGGGCTGACGAAGATGCTGTGATGCTTGCCCTTGATCTCGGCGAGCGAATAGCCGCTCATTTTCAGAAGGTTCTCGTTGGCATCGAGGATGGTGCCGTCGAGATCGAATTCGATGACGGCCTGCGAGCGATCAAGGGCGTCGACTTCCGCGAGCGCGTGCTGGACTTTGGCCTTGCTGTTGAAATTGAACACTTGAAGGTCCCCGGAATGGTTCAACTATGCGTCGGCCCAGCTGCAATTGGCCTTCCCGAAAAGTTGCATGCACGCGTTGATCAACTGTAAATCCTTGCAGCAAGCTGCGCGGTCTCCGTGGTTCCGCGTGCGCCGGCCATGTTGTTCTACCCGCGAAGATTCTCGTCCTATATGCACGGCGGTGGACATAGTCGGTCCGTAATCGTACGGACCCGCCTCGCGATATTTTCGCATCGTCTCTGTTGAAATTCGGCAAGCAATGTCGGGGCACGCGTTCGTGCATCGTCTTCAAGAGGATCTTCTCTGCGGAGACCTCAATGCCCGATGACCGCGAGCGCCTGATTCGAGACCTCTTCGCCGCCTATCTCGGCAACGACCGGCAACGGGTCGCCGACGCATTGGCCGACGATTTCCGCTTCACCAGTCCGTTCGACGACGACCTCGACAAGGCGGCCTATTTCGAGCGCTGCTGGCGGGACACCGGCTGGATCGCGCGACACGACATCGAGCGGATTTTCGTCCGGGGCGACGAGGCCTTCGTCACCTATCTCTGTCTGGCGACAGATGGCAGGAGCTTTCGCAACACGGAGTTCTTCACCTTTGCCGGTGGCAAGGTCCGCCGCATCGACGTCTATTTCGGCGCTGCCCGAAGGGATGGGCGCCTCCTGCCGCAGCCGCGCTAGCGGCCGGCGCAATGACCTCCGGAATAATTTTCATCACCTTGTCGGTTCCGTAAAGGTTGGTTCGTCTTAGAGGTGAGGGTGGGCGACCCGCGCCCGCCGCTCCCGTCCTTCCGGGGGGTGGCGCCTTGCCGCGCAAACCCGAAACGACAAAGCAAGCAAGGACTGCTCATGCGATTCATGATGCTGATGATCCCGCTCGGCTACGAGACCGCGCCGCCGGACGTGCAACTCGATCCCGAACGCGTCGCCGCGATGATGCGCTACAACGAGGCGCTGAAGGATGCCGGCGTGCTCATCACGCTCGACGGCCTGCACCCGCCGTCGATGGGCGCGCGCGTCTCGTTCGCGACCGGCGAGCCCATCGTGACCGACGGCCCCTTCGCCGAAGCCAAGGAAGTTCTGGGCGGCTACTGGATGATCGAGGTTGCCTCGCGCGAGGAGGCGATCGCCTGGGCGAAGAAGTGCCCGGCCTCCGCCAATGAAGTCATCGAGATCCGGCAGGTGCAGGAGATGGCCGACTTTCCGCCGGAGGTGCAGGCAGCCGCCGCCGGCTTCGACGATCTGAAGACGTAGCCGAGACGGCCGCGGATCAATTCGCGGCTCGTCGATCCATCATCCATCAACAAAGGAGAGAACCAATGAGCACCGATACCTATCTCGCCGTTTTCCTCGGCAGCAAGACCAGCCCGCAATGGGCCGCATGGAACGCGATGTCCGAGACCGAGCGGAAGGCGAAGGAGCAGGAGGGCATGGCGGCCTGGAAAGGCTGGGTCGAGAAGCATCAAGGCGCGATCCAGGCCATGGGCGGCCCTCTCGGCAAGACCAAGAAGGTCGATGGCAAGGGGGTCGCCGACATCGCCAACGAGATGGGCGCCTTCACCGTGGTCCGCGCCGCGTCCCATGAGGCCGCAGCCAAGATGTTCGAGAACCACCCGCACTTCGCGATCTTCCCCGGCGAACGCGTCGAGATCATGCCGGTGCTGCCGATCCCCGGCGGCTAGGCCGTGTCATTCCGGGGGCGCGCACACGCGCGAACCCGGAAATCTCGAGATTCCGGGTTCGGCTCGTCGAGCAGCCCCGGGTCGAGCCGCCCCCGGAATGACGAGGTGGCCGGTTAATCAAATCCGGCCTGCGCTAGTGACTTCACGCCCGGCTCATGTAAAAGCTGTTCACATGAGCTGGCGTAAGGACCAGGGCCGCACCGAGCGCGGCTATCACCACGGCAATCTGAAGGAAGCCCTGTTGCAGGCTGCCCTCGGGCTGATCGCCGAGAAGGGCGCGGCCGGCTTCACCTTTGCCGATGCTGCGCGCATGGCCGGCGTCAGCGCGGCGGCGCCTTACCGGCATTTCCGCGACCGCGAGGAGTTGCTGTCCTCGATCGCGCAGCGCGGCTTCGAGCAGTTCGAGCAGCGCCTGACCGCGGCCTGGGACGACGGGCGACCGGATACGGTCACGGCGTTCGAGCGTGTCGGCAAGGCCTATCTCGCCTTTGCCCGCGAGGAGCCCGCCTTCTACAACGCGATGTTCGAATCAGGCGTGCCGGTCGATTCAAATCCGGCCCTGCAGGCCGCCAGTGAACGCGCCTTCAACATCATTCGCGCAGCCGCCGAGCGGCTTGCGGCGCTGGCGCCGCCCGGCACGCCGCGGCCACCAGCCATGATGATGGCCCTGCACATCTGGTCGATGGCGCACGGCGTGGCCTCGCTGTTCTCGCGTGGCGACGCCGCGCGGCGAAAACTGCCGATGTCGCCGGATGACCTGCTCGAAGCCGAAGTGCTGATCTATCTGCGCGGCCTCGGCTTCCCGACCGACCGCCGTCCGCCCGCAAGAAGCGCCGAGCCGCCGCCGGTGCCACCGGAGGCATCCTCCGGTTCTGGCCTGCCGCCCAGCGGCCCCTGGGGCAAGCCGAAATAAAATTGCGCAAATAATTCGGCGCCCCTGTCAGGCGGCCGGCTTGACAAAACCGCGGGATGGTCTAGCTATGTAAATGTTATTTACATTCACAACGGCGCTGGTGCCGTGATGGAGATGGAAATGGCCTACACCGCTGATGTCAATCGATGGCGCGGTTCCTCTGACGAACGCTATGAGCGCCCCCACATGCTCGATACGCCCTGGCATCCCGGCTGGATCGCCGTGACCATCCTCGGCTTCATCATCTGGTGGCCGATCGGACTTGCCCTTCTCTTTTTCACACTCGGGAGCAGAAAAATGGGTTGCTGGAGCCACCAGGATCGCTGGCAGAACAAGATGGAGCGGATGCAGTACAAGATGGACCGCATGCGCGGCCGCATGGAGCGCCGTGGTTTCGGCTTCGGCTTCGGCCCGCCCTCGAGCGGCAACCGTGCCTTCGACGAATACCGCACCGAGACGCTGCAGCGGCTTGAGGAAGAGCAGGTCGAGTTCAGGAATTTCCTCGACCGTCTGCGTCACGCCAAGGACAAGGAAGAGTTCGACCAGTTCATGGCGCAGCACAAGACGCGCCCGACCCCGCCGCCGACCGACCAGCCGCAAGGCTGATCTAAAAAGGCTGATCCGGGGTCTGCCTCTCAAAGCCTTCAGGCGCATGCCCCCAAAGTCCTGATGGCCCCGAGCCGCCCGCCTGCGCAACCCGCAGGCGGGCGGTTTGGTTTTTTCACCTCGCCCCGCTTGCGGGGAGAGGTCGACGCGCTCGGGAGCGCATTTACGCCCCTGAGCGCGGCGGGTGAGGGGGTACGGGTCAATCGACGATCTCGCGTGTGGAGAGAGGCCCCTCACCCCAACCCTCTCCCCGTAAGAACGGGGAGAGGGAGTAGATCCAGTCGTTGCTTGGCTACGAGCGGCCAGAACCCAGACTCGGTCATTCGATACTAAGACTTGCGCTGCCTCACCGGGCCGCGCTGCTCTTGTCTGGACGACGCGCATCATGGACCTCTACACCCGCCTGCTGCTTGCCGTGACCGCCTTGGCGGTGCTGGGCTACATCGGCTTGGTCTATGGCGGCTGCGCGTCCGATCCCGATTGCCATTTTCGCCTCTGCGCCGGTGGGCGTGCGTTCTGCGGCGTCGATCACGTACATGTGCAGGACCGGTAGAACCCGATCCGCGCTGGGCCCGACCAAGCCCTGACGGCGCATCTCCCGCGCGCTGACGGGCCCGACCATGACCAACGCCGAACGCAGAGAGATCAGCCATGGCATCGCGCTCCTCGAGCGCGCCTCGGCGCAGTTCGACCGGTTCGGAAACACCGTGCCGGTGGCGATCGCGTTCCTCAATGGATGGCCGACGGAAGTCCAGCTCTATCCGCAGTGGCAGCTCGGCGAATCCTGGCGGTTCTTTCTCAGCCTTTATCTCTATTGGTTCGCCTCGTTCGCACTCAGCCGCGCGGTCTCTTTTGCGAAGGGGAGTATCGCCCCATGATCCTGCTCCGCGATGTCGTGCTCTTCGTCCTGCCCATTCTGATCGCGGCGGGCGGCTGGCTCTACGCGCTCAGCCTGCGCAAGCGGGCCCGGCCCGGTCTTGAGGGCGAAAGCAAGCGCGTCCCGGCGGCGTGACTGGCGCCCCGACCCGGACCGCCTATATTCGCCTTCACGAGAGTGGGCGGACCGGAGGCGACAATGGCGGAAGCTGCGATCACGGCGAGCGACGGCCTCTGGCAACAGGTCCGCAGCGAGGCGCAGCGCGCGGCCGATGCCGACCCCGTGTTCGGCAAGGCCCTTGCGACTGCCATTCTCGCTCATGATGATTTTGCTGCCGCTTTGGCCGATTTGATCGGGCAGCGGCTCGGCAGCGGCACCACCGGGCGCACGCGCTTCACGTCCTATTCCCGCGACGCCTTTCAAGGCGAGCCAGACCTGATCGAAACCGCCAGCCGGGATCTGCAGGCCATCGCATTGCGCGATCCCGCCATCACCGACCTGCTGCCGCCGCTGCTGCATTACAAGGGCTACGTCGCGCTGCAAGCCTGGCGCGTCTCGAACTGGCTCTGGCGTCATGACCATCACGACGCGGCGCTGCTGTTTCAGAACGAGGCGTCCAACCTGCTGCAGATCAGCATTCATCCGGCCGCATCCATTGGATCGTCCGTCTATCTCGACCACGCCACCGGCATCGTGATTGGTGCGAATGTGGTGATCGGCGACGAGGTCACCATCCTCCAGAACGTCAGCGTCGGCCGTCGCGGTGAATTGCCGACGCGCTCGCCGCGCATCGGCCGCGGCGTCTACATCGGCGGCGGCGCGACCATTCTCGGTGACATCAATATCGGTGATTTCGCAAAGATCGGCGCCGGCGCTGTTGTGACGGGTGACGTGCCCGCTGGCTGCACCGCGATCGGCAATCCCGCGCGATTGACCAATTGCCCCGAGCCCGCCTCGGCGGCCTGACCCTATCAACCTTCGGAGAGTTGCAATGAAGACGGCAATCGTGATCGGCGTTGGTCCGGACCGCGGGCTCGGAGCCCGGCTTTGCAAGCGTTTTTCGGCCGATGGGCTCAAGGTGATCGTCGCGGGCCGGACGCTGTCTGCCTTGCAGGCCGTCGTCGACGACATCACGAAGGCGGGCGGCGCAGCCGTGCCCTTCGTTGCCGATGCGACCAGGGAGGGGGACATCGTCGCGCTGTTCGATGCCGCCGGCGACAACCTCGACCTCGCCATCTACAACGCCGGCAACAACACGCCTGGCAAGATCATCGAGATGGACGCCGACTATTTCGAGAACGCCTGGCGCGTGGTCTGCTTCGGCGGTTTCCTGTTCGGCCGCGAGGCGGTGCGCCGCATGGTGCCGAAGAAGACCGGCACGCTGCTGTTCACCGGCGCCAGTGCCTCGCTGCGCGGACGCTCCGGCTACGGCGCCTTCAACTCGTCCAAGGCCGGCTTGCGCACGCTGGCGCAGGCGATGGCGAAGGAATACGCGAGCGACGGCATCCATGTCGGCCATGTCGTGGTCGACGGCGCGATCGCCGGCGACAAGATCTTTTCACGATTCCCGGATGCGGCCGGCCGCGAGGACAGCCTGATCGACATCGATGGCATCGTCGATGCCTTCGCCTTCCTCTATCGCCAGCCCGAGCGCGCCTGGTCGTTCGAGCTCGACGTGCGGACCTCGAAGGAGAAGTGGTAGAGGGGCGGCCCTCGACCATTCCTACCGCCGTCATTGCCCGCGAAGGCGGGCAATCCAGTATTCCAGAGACAGCATTGAGATACGGAGGAGCCGCCGCGTACTGGATACCCCGCTTCCACGGGGTATGACAGTCGTGACGGTGGCGTAGATCAATACCCGGCGGCCAATCCCGAGTTTCGGCGTGGATCGTTCGCACCGTAGTAACGATTATTGCCGACTTGCTCGCCGTTCAGCGACGGCGCGCCGACGATGATGACCGCCAAATGGTTGGCCGGCTGCGGCGGTCCGAATTTGTGGCCCATGCCTTCCAGGATCTTCTGCGTGTCCGGTGACAGCGCATAGCTCTCGACGTTGGTGATATCAGGCAGCCATTGCTGGTGGATGCGCGGCATGTCGACCGCCTCCTGCGCATTCATGCCGTAGTCGATCGCATTGATCATGGTCTGCAGGACCGCCGTGATGATGCGGCTGCCGCCGGGCGTGCCCACCACCATGACCGTCTTGCCGTCCTTGGTGACGATGGTCGGGCTCATCGAGGACAGTGGACGCTTGCCGGGAGCAATCGCGTTGGCCTCACCCTGCACCAGGCCATACAGGTTCGGCACCCCGACCTTGGCCGTGAAGTCGTCCATTTCGTCGTTCAGCAGCACGCCGGTCTTGGCCGCCGTCACCTTGGCGCCGAACCAATCGTTCAGCGTGTACGTCACCGACACCGCGTTGCCGTCCTTGTCCGCGATTGAATAGTGCGTGGTGTTGCTGCCCTCGTGCGGCGCGACGCCCGGCTTGATGTCCTTGGAGATTGCGGCCTTGTTCGGATCGATCACGGCGCGGATCTTGGTGGCGTAATTCTTGTCGAGCAGGCGGTCGAGCGGATTCTTCACGAAATCCGGATCGCCGAGATAGCTGTTGCGGTCCACGTAAGCATGCCGCATGGCCTCGATCTGCACGTGCACGGCCTGCGCGGAATGGTAGCCCAGCTCCTTCAGAGGGTAGCCCTCCAGGATATTCAGGATCTCGCAGATGACGACGCCGCCCGAGCTCGGTGGCGGCGCGGAAATCACGTGATAGCCGCGATAGTCGCATTCGACAGGTGCGAGCTCGCGCGTCTTGTAGCCGTCGAGGTCGTCCTGCGTCAGCAGGCCCTTGCCGGCCTGGCTCGACGCCACGATGGCGCTGCCGACCCAGCCTTTATAGAAGCCGTCGGTGCCCTTGCTGCTGATCTCGCGCAGGGTTTTCGCCAGCTCGGATTGCTGCAGTCGATCGCCGACGCCGAACGGCTGGCCGTTGTTGAGGAAGATGGCGCTCGATGCCGGATCGTCCTTGAAATCGTCGGTTGCCGTGCGCAGCAGGTCGATGTCGCCCTGGTCGAGCACAAATCCCTGTTCGGCGAACTGGATCGCGGGAGCGAGCAGGTCGGCGCGCTTCATAGTGCCGTACTTCTCGCGCGCATATTCCATGCCCGAGACGGAGCCTGGCACACCCACGGCCAGATGCCCCTTGGTCGAGATGCCCTTGATGACGTTGCCATCCTTGTCGAGATACATGTTTGCAGTCGCGCCCTTGGGCGCGGTCTCGCGGAAATCGAGGAAGGTCTTGCGGCCGTCGGCGAGCTGGATCGTCATGAAGCCGCCACCACCGAGATTGCCGGCGGCCGGATAGACGACGGCCAAGGCATAGCCGACGGCCACAGCGGCATCGACGGCATTGCCGCCGCGCTTCAGCACATCGACACCGACCTGGGTCGCCAGATGCTGCGCGGACACCACCATGCCGTTTTGCGCAGCGACCGGCGCGACCGACGCCGCGTGGGCGGGGTCAAAGGCTGTGAGGCAGATCGATATGATCGCGGCGTTCAGCCACCGCAGGCGTGTTCCCGCATTTTGCACGGCTTGCTCCCTTGGCGAGGCCGGCTGTCCCGGCCCTTGTTGATCTATGCAAGCGCAGCCTATCAGGCGGAATCCGTCGGGCAAATCGGCCGCTGATGGCAGCGGTGATCGAACGGTCAGCGTAAGAAATCGGGTGCCCGCACGGAGCACGCTGCGCTCCCTCCCCCCTTGCGGGGGAGGGCGGGGGAGAGGGGTAGCTCAGGAAAAGGTGCTCGTTGCGTGCGTCCGATTTCGGTGGGAGCCCCCGTGCGGTACCCCTCCCCCTAGCCCTCCCCCGCAAGGGGGGGAGGGAACCGATCTCGCCCGGAGCGGGCGGCTCGAATACGTCGGCAGGCAGGTAGCGCCTCCCCGCGGCAAAGCGGCGAACCGCCTGCGCTGCCTACCTTTCCGGCAGCCAAATTCGGCCGTGGTAACCGCACGTTAACCATCGGCGGGCTCTGGTAATTGCGGACAGACGTGCCCGGAGCCGTGCTCAAGGCCCATAGTTTTGACATCTTGGCAGGGAATGCAGGCGGCCGGCTTTGGACGAGCCCCTGTACCCCAGAAAGACAAGGCTTTGAGCGGGCTTGCCGGCCGCGCCGGTGCTAGCGCGGCTGTTGGGGAACCGGCAGCCATTTGCTGGCCGGAGAGGTCAGGGAAATGATCGCCTTGAGAGGATACTGCTTATGAATCCGGCCGACGTGGCTCAGTCAGCCCTTCCGGTTGCCGCTTCCGCGGACGTGTCGCTGATTGCGCTGTTCTGGCAGGCTCACTGGATCGTGAAAGCGGTGATGCTGGGGCTTCTCGCCTGCTCGGTCTGGGTCTGGGCCATCGCGATCGACAAGATCTTTCTTTACGCGCGCACCCGCCGCTCGATGGACCGGTTCGAGCAGGCCTTCTGGTCCGGCGAGTCGATCGAGGAGCTTTATCGCACGCTCTCGGCCAAGCCGACGCATTCCATGGCGGCCTGCTTCGTCGCCGCCATGCGCGAGTGGAAGCGCTCGTTCGAGAGCCACGCCCGCTCGGTCGCGGGCCTTCAGATGCGCATCGACAAGGTGATGAACGTCTCGATCGCGCGCGAGGTCGAGCGGCTGGAACGCCGGCTGCTGGTGCTCGCCACCGTCGGCTCCGCCGGCCCCTTCGTCGGCCTGTTCGGCACGGTCTGGGGCATTATGTCGAGCTTCCAGTCGATCGCGGCATCGAAAAATACCTCCCTGGCGGTGGTCGCGCCGGGCATCGCGGAAGCGCTGTTTGCGACCGCCGTCGGCCTTATCGCCGCCATTCCTGCCACTATTTTCTACAATAAGTTCACTTCCGAGGTGAACCGGCAGGCCCAGCGGCTGGAAGGTTTCGCTGATGAATTTTCCGCCATTCTGTCGCGTCAGATCGACGAGCGGGGCTGACGGACGGGATGTATAGTGTGAGGGGCAATTTGGGCACTCGATCATGGCGATGAACGTAGCTAGTTCGTCCGGAGGCGGCGGGCGCCGCGGCCGGCGCAAGCCCGTCGTGGCCGAGATCAACGTCACGCCGATGGTGGACGTGATGCTGGTGCTGCTCATCATCTTCATGGTGTCGGCGCCGATGTTGACGGTCGGTGTGCCGCTCGACCTGCCGCAGACCCAGGCCAAGAGCCTCGAAAACAACGATCAGAAGCCGATCCAGATGTCGGTCGACATCAAGGGCAAGGTGTTCATCAACGACGCCGAGATCGCGATCAACGAGTTGATCCCGAAGCTGAAGGCGATCACGGACGCGCGCGGCGGGCTCGAGGAGCGCATCTATCTTCGCGCGGACAAGAAGGCGGATTACGGAACGGTGGCCAAGGTCATGGGCCTGTTGTCCGGCGCCGGCTTCAAGAAGCTGGCGCTCGTGACCGAGGCGGATCAGGGGTAAACCGGTGAAGGTGAACGTCGACAAGACACTCGTTGCGTCGATTGCCCTCCACGTCCTCGTGCTTGGATGGGGACTGGTCACCTTTAGCAGCAAGGCCTTTGTCGCGGAAGAGTCGCTTCCGATCGACATCATCTCCACCGATCAGCTTGCGCAGATGATGTCGGGGCAGAAGACCGGCAAGAAGGAAGAGCCGAAGCCCAAGGTCGAGAAGATCGCCGAGGCCAAGCCCGAGGAAGACGCGGTCGGCAAGGTCACCGAGAAGAAAGAGCTGATCAAGACCAACTCGACGCCCGAGCCGCCGCCGAAACCCGTCGAGAAGCCGGTCGAGAAGAAGCCCGAGCCGCCCAAGCCCGTTGCCGAGGCCAAGCCCAAAGAAGAGCCGAAGCCGCAGGAAAAGAAGCCTGATCCGGCCAAGGAAGATCCGATCGCCGAGCTCCAGAAGAAGCTGGAGACCAAGAAGCCTCCGCCGAAGCCGGTCGAGCAGAAGGTCGCGGCGGTGCAGCCGCAACAGCAACCGAAGCCGAAGGAGCGCAGCTTCGATCCCGCGCAGATCCAGCGCGACCTCGACAAGCGCGCGGCGACCCGGCACGAGATCTCCGGCGCGGCGCTGAATGCGTCGGCTGCGCTGGGATCGACGACCGGGACTGCTGCCAACAACGTTGCGACGTGGGGCGGCGCGTTCACGAATGCGGTCCGGCGCTGCTTCACGCCCACCTATAACGGGCAAGACGCCGAGCAATACGAGGCTGACATCGATATCCCGATGAAAATCGACGGCTCGCTTGCGTCCGAGCCGATTATCGTCGCCGTTCGCGGCCCGTCTCGGTCGATTGCTCAGGCGGTGGCGGAGAGCGCCAAGCGCGCCATCGTGCAGTGTCAGGTCTATTCGTTCCTGCCGAAGCAGCAGTATGACACCTGGAAGACCATTCCAATGCGCTTCGGCCTGAAAGATATGTTGTGACATCCGAACAAAAGAATTTTGCGATGAATGACGTCCTATCGATGAACCGCCGCCGCTTCATGACGCTGACAGGATCGGCGCTCGCGACGCTCGGGGGCGGACACGCCCTGGCCCAGGGCCAAAAGCGGCTCGAACTCAATCCAACGGAGTTTCGGCCGATCCCGATCGCGATCTCCAACTTCGTGCCGGGCTCGCCCGCCGACGGCGACGTCAGCAACGGCGTCACCCAGGTCATCACCAACAATCTGAAGCGGTCGGGCCTGTTCGCACCGATCGACCAGGCCGCCTTCATCGAGCGCATCAGCAACATCGACGTCGCGCCGCAATTCCAGAACTGGAAGACCATCAACGCGCAGGCCCTTGTCACCGGCCGCATGACGCGGGGGCAGGACGGAAGGCTCAAGGCGGAATTCCGCCTGTGGGACGTCATCACGGGCCAGCAGCTTGCGGGCCAGCAATATTTCACCTCGCCGGAATATTGGCGCCGTATCGCCCACATCATCTCCGACCAGATCTATGAGCAGATGACCGGCGAAAAGGGCTATTTCGACAGCCGCGTGGTGTTCGTGGACGAGACCGGTCCAAAGGAGCGCCGCGTCAAGCGGCTCGCGATGATGGACCAGGACGGTGCCAATGTGCGCTATCTGACGCGCGGCTCCGACCTCGTGCTGACGCCGCGCTTCTCGCCGAACTCGCAAGAGATCACCTATATGGAGTTCGGCCAGGGCGATCCGAAGGTCTATCTCTTCAACATCGAGACCGGCCAGCGCGAGATCGTCGGCAATTTCCCCGGCATGACCTTCGCGCCGCGCTTCTCGCCGGACGGCCAGCGCGTCATCATGAGCCTGCAGCAGGGCGGTAATTCGAACCTGTTCGTGATGGATCTGCGCTCGCGCTCGACCACGCGCCTTACCGACACGCCGGCGATCGACACGTCGCCGTCCTACTCGCCGGACGGCACCCGCATCTGCTTCGAATCCGATCGCGGCGGCAGGTCGCAGATCTATGTGATGGCCGCGGGCGGTGGACAGGCGCAGCGCATCTCCTTCTCCAAGGACGACACCAACGCCACCTATTCGACGCCGGTGTGGTCGCCGCGTGGCGATTACATCGCCTTCACCAGGCAGGGCGGCGGGCAGTTCTCGATCGGTGTCATGAAGCCGGACGGCTCCGGCGAGCGGCTGCTCACCTCCGGCTATCACAACGAAGGGCCAACCTTCTCGCCGAACGGTCGTGTGCTGATGTTCTTCCGCGATCCCGGCGGCAGCGGCGGGCCGTCGCTGTTCTCCGTCGACATCTCCGGCCGCAACGAGCTCAAGGTGCCGACGCCGGGCTTCGCCTCCGACCCGGCATGGTCGCCGCTGCTGTCCTCGACACCCGGCTAGAGCGATTGCGGGCGAAGTGGATACAGTTCGCGTGAAACATCGGGGCTAAGACATTGCGCGTTCAGACGTGCGATGTTTTCGAAAAAACATGCCGATTTTTTCGGGGTTTGGCGCGGGACGCAAGCTTTCCTTCACCTTGTGCCCGGCAACGCTTGCCTAGTTGCTTGATATTTCAGCGGAAACATGTTCGCTATTGCCGAAAAACAACTCGACTTTAACGATGTTCCCTCAGAAAGGCTTCATCAGGTCTGGGTAAAAGTACGCGCCAAACAGGACGCGTAACAAGCCGATGCAGCTGGCCGACCAGAAGCAGAGCGATCGAGACGAGCTGGAGCCGATACTCTACGCCGCTCTCATCAACTCTATGGTGCAGAATTTCTGGGCGATTTTCCTGGGCTCGGCCTCCGCGGCCGTGGCCGCGGTCATGACTGCGCTGAAGACAGGCGATGTCTGGCTGTGGCCGCTCGCATTTCTGCTGATCGCCATCGGCACCGCGCGCGCGTTCCAGATGCGCGGATACGAAAACCGCACGCACCCACTGTCGTTCGAGGAAGCCAAGCACCTGGAGCCGCGCTACTGGCTCGGCGCGCTCAGCTATGCGGCGGTGCTCGGCCTGTGGTCCTTCGTCGTCATCTACAACAATGACGATCCGATTGCCGACATGCTCTGTGTTGCCATCGGCATCGGCTACACCGCGGGCGGCGCCGCCCGCAATTACGGCCAGCCCCGGGTGATCCAGTGGCACGTCGCGCTCGCCTGCGCACCGATGTCGCTCGCGCTGCTGCTGCATGGCGGCTTCTACCACATCGGGCTCGCCGTCCTGCTCGTGTTCTTCTTCGTCGGGCTGAAGAACATCAACCTCAGCCTGCATGCGATCTTCGTCAAGGCGCTGACCTCGAGCTTTCGTGAGTCCGCCCTGGCAAGCCAGTTCGACACCGCGCTCAACAACATGCCGCATGGCCTGTGCATGTTTCGCGCCGACGGCCGCCTTGCGGTGATGAACCATCGCTTCGGCGAGCTGATGGCGTTGCCCGAAGATCTGGTCAAGCGTGGCGCCACCGCTGCCGACATCGTATCAGCCTGTATCGCCGCCGGCTCAATCTCGGCGGAGAGCGGCAAGCAGATCCTCGCCGAGATCGAGCATGCGCGGATCTGCGAGATCGTCACCACCGACCCGGATTCCTCGCGCGGCCGCGCACTCGCCTGGACGTTCCAGCCGATGACCGGCGGCGGCACGGTGCTGCTGCTGGAAGACATCACCGAGCGTACCAACGCGGAAGCCCGGATCACCCATCTCGCCCGCTATGACGAACTCACGGCGCTGCCCAACCGGGTCTCGTTCCGCGACGAGATCGAACGGTTGCTGGCGATCTCGCACGACGCCGAGCGCCTCTCGGCGCTGCTGTTCGTCGACCTCGACCAGTTCAAGCAGGTCAACGACACGCTCGGCCATCCCTGCGGCGACCAGCTCCTGTGCGCGGTCGCCAACCGCCTGCGCGAGATGCTGCGTCCCGAGGATTTCGTCGCCCGCTTCGGCGGCGACGAGTTCGTCGTATTTCAGCAGAACATCAGCTCGGCCGAGGATGCCGCGAGCCTCGCCCGCCGCATCGTCGAACGCCTGAGCGAGCGCTACCGCATCGACAATCACCTGGTCGAGATCGGCGCCAGCGTCGGCATCGCGCTGACCTCGCCGGACGGCGACGTCAGGGCCGACACGCTGCTCAAGAACGCCGACATGGCGCTCTACCGCGCCAAGGCCGACGGCCGCGGCACCTTCTGCTTCTTCCGCGACGAGATGGCGGCGACCGTCGAGGCCCGCCGCATCCTCGAGCTCGACCTGCGCAAGGCGCTGGCCAACGAGGAGTTCGAGCTGTTCTACCAGCCGCTGGTCAATCTGAAGTCCGGCAAG
The DNA here is from genome assembly GCF_029953005.1 of Bradyrhizobium sp. Mp27. Taxonomy (NCBI): domain Bacteria; kingdom Pseudomonadati; phylum Pseudomonadota; class Alphaproteobacteria; order Hyphomicrobiales; family Nitrobacteraceae; genus Bradyrhizobium; species Bradyrhizobium sp. Mp27. Next base: position 51,151 of record NZ_JASAUS010000041.1, read on the forward strand.
ATCACCACCTGCGAGGCGCTGCTGCGCTGGAATCATCCGGTGCGCGGCACGGTCTCGCCGGTCGACATCATCCCGGTCGCCGAGGACATGGGGCTGATCGTCGATCTCGGCCGCTGGATCCTGCGCCGCGCCTGCATGGAATGCATGAAGTGGCCCGACGGCGTCAGCGTCGCCGTCAACTTCTCGCCGCAGCAATTCCACCAGCGCGACGTGCTCAGCGAAATCCGCTACGCGCTCGAGGTCTCGGGGCTGCCGGCCCATCGGCTGGAGATCGAGATCACGGAGTCCTCGCTGCTTCGTAACACCCAGCTCACCCACGACACGCTGTCGCAACTGCATGCGCTCGGCGTGCGCATCTCGCTCGACGATTTCGGCACCGGCTATTCCAGCCTCAGCTATCTGCACAATTTCCCGATGCAGAAGGTGAAGATCGACCGCTCCTTCCTCGAGGGCATCGATACCGACCGGCCGCTGACGCTGCTGCGTGGCGTGGCGCGGCTGTCGGCCGACCTCGGCATGGCCGTGGTGGTCGAAGGCATCGAGACCAATGAGCAGCTCGAGCTGATCAGCGCAGACGGCACCGTCTCTGAGGCGCAAGGCTATCTGTTCAGCCGTCCGGTGCCCGCCGTGCGGATGCGCCAGCTCCTCAACGCCTCGCATGGACGGCGCGGCGAGGGCCTGCTCCAGGTTGTCAGCTCACGCTCCTTCGCCTGAGTCCACATCCAGAAATTGAACGTCGTTTCAGACAGTTGCTGAACCCACCGTAGTGCTACGGGGGTTAACCCTATCGCGTCGATTGCTTTGCATCGTCGTTAAGGAGGTGTTAATAAATCGTCACGCGCGCGCAAGTTGTCAGCGGCAAATGGCCCAGGTTCGCGTGGTGTTGTTGGTGGTGGGTAAGGAGTTCGAATGCAGTCCTCAGCCAGATCTGTCATTTCGGCTGTTGGACGGGGAGCGGAGCTTCTGACCGACGTCGACTATCATCTCGCGGAAACGGACGCGGAGAAGGAGCAAATCTACAACCTCCGCTACCGCGCCTATCTGCGCGAGGGTGCCGTCAGGGAATCCGCGGAAGCCCGGGTCACCGACCGTTACGACGAGTTGCCGAACGCGTGGACCTTCGGCGTCTATCTCCGTGGCCAGCTCTGCAGCTCCGTGCGCATCAGCGTGCTGACTTCTGAATGGCGCGAGTCCACCTCGGCCGACGTCTTCCCCGACATCCTGCTGCCGCGGCTCGATCGCGGCGAGGTCATGATCGACCCGACCCGCTTTGTCGCCGATCCCGACCAGGTGAAGCGGGTGCCGGAATTGCCCTATCTGACGACCCGGCTCGCCTACATGGCGTGCGAGCACTTCAATGCCGATCTCGGCCTCGCCATCGTCCGTCCCGAGCATCAGGCCTTCTACCGTCGGGTTTTCCTGCACGAGACGATCGCCGAGCCCCGCCTGGTGCCGGGTCTTACCAAGCCGTTCGGACTGATGGCGGCGGATTTCCCGACCTTCCGGAAGAAGGTGTTCGAGCGTTATCCGATCATGCGCTCCACCGCCTTCGAGCGGCGGATGCTGTTCGGGCGCGGTGGGCAGCGCGAGATCCCGCAGCGGTCGTCACTGGTGCCGGAAGCCGCTCACGTCTGATTGCCTGCCGTCACCGCCTCGAGCCGCCGCGCGCCGTTCGGCCGGGGCTCCGTTCATCCCCATCATCGTTCGAGCCCAAAATTCCAGCAAAAACCTGCACTTTTGCCGGTTGCTGCAGGTTGCTTCACCCTCGCGCCACATTTAGAACCCATTAACCATGACGGTTGCTTTTCGCGGTTTAGGGGCATTTGACCGGCTGAAGCAAGGTTCCATCAAGGTTGACGGAACGTTCGCTTAACCAACCCCCTGTAGACCGGACAGCAGTGGACGAACGTGAGCGTGGAGGCTCCGGAATGAAATACCCTATGCGTATCCTCCAGGGATTGAAGCTGGCTGCGGTGGTTGCGATCGCGCTGTCGATGGGCGCATGCGCGAACAAGAACGCAGCGACGGATGCGATGGCCAATGCTGCGACGCCTGGCAGCCAGCAGGATTTCGTCGTTAACGTGGGCGACCGCGTGTTCTTCGAGAGCGACCAGACCGATCTGACGCCGCAGGCGATCGTGACCCTGGAGAAGCAAGCGCAGTGGCTCCAGAACTATCGGCAGTACAGCTTCACCATCGAGGGGCATGCCGACGAGCGCGGCACCCGCGAATACAACATCGCACTCGGCGCCCGCCGCGCCCAGTCGGTGCGTTCGTTCCTCGCCTCGCGCGGCATCGATCCGAACCGCATGCGCACGATCTCCTACGGCAAGGAGCGGCCGGTCGCGGTCTGTAACGATATTTCCTGCTGGTCGCAGAACCGTCGCGCCGTCACCGTGCTGAACGCGAGCTCCTGACGATCAGTCAGGCGCCGTTCATCTTCAGGAACCGATTATGCCGGCGCCCTCTCGGGCGCCGGTTTTGTTTCAGCCATCTGTGACCGAAACCCCGTGGTGCCAGTCACATTTTTGGCGTACTGCCTTTCAATGTGTGGCGCGTCGCAGGTTCCGTCGCAGATTTCGTTTTCGTCGTCAGGGCAAGATGTCATCCAGATCCAAGGTCTTTACCGGCACCGTGGCGATCGCCGCGCTGTTCTCTTTGTGCTCGCCCGCACTGGCGCAGTCGGACGATGACCCCGAGATGCGGATCGAGCGGCTGGAGAACCAGCTGCGCCAGCTCACCGGCCAGAACGAGGAGCTGCAATACCGTAACCGCCAGCTCGAAGAGCGGCTGCGGGCGCTCGAGGGTGGCGCGCAGGCCGCGCCCGGACAGGTGCCGGTCCAGCCCTCGGTCGCAGCCGTACCGCCTGCGCAGTCCGCGCCGGCCTACCGCCAGCAGCAACAGGCTCAGCCGAATTACGAGCAGCCGCAGATCGCTGCTCCCGCGCCGATCGTTCAGGAGCAGCCGGCGCCCGGTGCGCCCGGCGTGCGCCGCCGCGGTGATTCCTTCGATCCGAACCAGAACCCGAATGCGCCCGGCGCGCCGCGTGCGCTCGGTGGCGGGCAGCAGCCGATGCCGGCAGGCGCCCCTGGCGGCGGGCGCGGTGCTGGCGAGCCGCTCGATCTCGCCAACACCAGCCCGCGCTACCAGCAAGGCGTGCCGCCGGCAGCTCAGCCCGGCTATCCGCCGGCACAATCGGGTTATCCGGCGCCATCGGGCGGCACCGGCCTGACGACCCTGCCGCCCTCGGCAACGCCGCGCGACGAGTTCGACCTCGGCATCGGCTACATGCAGCGCAAGGATTATGCGCTGGCCGAGCAGACCATGAAGAATTTTGCGCAGAAATATCCGAGCGATCCGCTGCTCGGCGACGCGCAATACTGGCTCGGCGAAAGCTATTTCCAGCGCCAGCAATATCGCGACTCCGCGGAAGCCTTCCTCGCCGTCACCACCAAATACGACAAATCCGCCAAGGCGCCGGATGCCCTGCTGCGGCTCGGCCAGTCGCTGGCCGCGCTGAAGGAGAAGGAGGCCGCCTGCGCCGCCTTCGGCGAGGTCGGCCGCAAATATCCGCGCGCCTCCGCCGGCGTCAAATCCGCCGTCGATCGCGAGCAGAAGCGGGTGAAGTGCTGACGCATGGCATTTGCGCCCTGACAATGCGGATGGCGCCGCGCTAAATAGTCTGGTGATTGCCTGGGCAGCGTCATGTCAGACGACGACAACTCACCGATCTCGGCGCGCGCGGCGAAGCAACTCTTCGCCGAGCTCAGAAGCGCGCCGGCGCTGGTACTCGCGGTCTCCGGCGGACCTGACTCGGTCGCGCTGATGTGGCTCGCCGCGCGCTGGAAGCGCGGTCTTGCGCGCGGTCCGCAACTGACCGTCGTCACCGTCGATCACGGCCTGCGCCCGGAGGCGGCGCGCGAGGCGCGCGAGGTCAAGCGGCTGGCGGCCGAACTCGGGCTGGTACACCGGACCCTGCGCTGGCGCGGCGCGAAGCCGAACACGGGATTGCCTGCCGCCGCACGGGAAGCCCGCTACCGCCTGCTTGCGCAAGCCGCACACAAGGCCGGCGCGAGCCATGTGCTGACCGCCCACACCCGCGACGACCAGGCCGAGACCGTGTTGATGCGCCTTGTCCGCGGCAGCGGGCTTGCCGGGCTGTCGGCGATGGCGCGCCTCACGGAACGCGACGGCGTCGTGCTGGTGCGCCCGCTGCTCGATGTCCCGAAGTCGCAGCTGATCGCGACCTTGAGGCGGGCGAAGATCGGCTTTGCCGATGATCCCACTAATCGCGACACCGCCTTCACCCGGCCGCGGCTGCGCGCGCTGCTGCCGCAGCTCGCGGCCGAGGGGGGCGACAGCAGGAGCCTGGCGCGACTCGCAGGCAGGCTGGCGCGCGCCAATGCGGCGATCGACGTGCTGGTCGACGGTGCCGAGCGCTTCCTTCAGCTTCGGGCACGCGGCGATGCGCCGCAGGCGGGCGTTCGCAGCTTCGAGGCCTCGGCATTTGCCAATCTGCCTGAGGAGGTCCGGCTGCGGCTCCTGCTGCGGGCCGTCAATGCCCTTGGTCATGAGGGGCCGGCGGAACTCGGCAAGGTCGAGAGCCTCCTGGCAGCGCTCGATCAGGCCATAGCTGCAAGCCCCCGCGCAGCCGCAAATGGCCGGCCGGTCCTGAAGCAGACCCTTGCGGGAGCCTTGATCAGCCTTGCCGGGGGGCGTATCCACATCGCACCGGCGCCGGCCCGGCGGTCCAAGGGACGGACGAGGGCGGATCAGGGCGGATCATGACACCGGCCGTTTCCGCCGCGCGTCGTCAGGACACCTTAACCAGGCAGGAACCAGGCAGGAAAAACCCCGGGCAGATCGCCATTATTTCAGCGGGAATCGCTCTAAGATGGGATAAATAGTCCCATCTCGTTCCCTTGGCAGCGACCGGGGCGGCACCTAAATTGTATCCGTCTAACCAAGAGGATTCCTTGGGGATTTCCTCGCACTGACAAATTAACTGCTACCGCCCAAGGATCAGGCCGCGATCCGCGCGACCATGAAGGAAGATCGATGAACGCCAATCTGCGCAATTTCGCCCTCTGGGTCATCATTGTCTTGCTGCTGTTGGCGTTGTTCACGCTCTTCCAGAATCCGGGTCAGCGCGCCTCCTCGCAGGACATCGCCTTCTCCCAGCTCTTGAGCGAAGTTGACCGCGGCAATGTGCGCGACGTCGTGATCCAGGGCCCGGACATCCACGGCACCTTCACCAACGGCTCGAGCTTCCAGACCTATGCGCCGAACGATCCGACGCTGGTGAAGCGCCTCTATGACAGCAAGGTCCAGATCACCGCGAAGCCGCCCGGCGACAACGTGCCGTGGTTCGTCTCGCTGCTGGTCTCCTGGCTGCCCTTCATCGCGCTGATCGGCGTTTGGATCTTCCTGTCGCGGCAGATGCAGGGCGGCGCCGGCAAGGCGATGGGCTTCGGCAAGTCGCGCGCCAAGATGCTGACGGAGGCCCATGGCCGCGTCACCTTCGAGGACGTCGCCGGCGTGGACGAAGCCAAGCAGGACCTGCAGGAGATCGTCGAGTTCCTCCGCGACCCCGGCAAATTCCAGCGCCTCGGCGGCCGGATTCCGCGCGGCGTGCTGCTGGTAGGCCCTCCCGGTACCGGCAAGACCCTGATCGCGCGTGCGGTCGCGGGCGAAGCCAACGTGCCGTTCTTCACCATCTCGGGTTCTGACTTCGTCGAAATGTTCGTCGGCGTTGGCGCCTCCCGCGTCCGCGACATGTTCGAGCAGGCCAAGAAGAATGCGCCCTGCATCATCTTCATCGACGAAATCGACGCGGTCGGCCGTCATCGCGGTGCCGGTCTCGGCGGCGGCAATGACGAGCGCGAGCAGACGCTGAACCAGTTGCTGGTCGAGATGGACGGCTTCGAGGCCAACGAGGGCGTGATCCTGATCGCGGCGACCAACCGTCCCGACGTGCTCGATCCCGCGCTGCTGCGTCCGGGCCGCTTCGACCGTCAGGTCGTGGTGCCCAATCCCGACGTCGTCGGCCGCGAGCAGATCCTCAAGGTTCACGTCCGCAAGGTGCCCTTAGCGCCGGATATCAACCTCAAGACCATCGCGCGCGGCACCCCGGGCTTCTCCGGCGCCGACCTGATGAACCTCGTCAACGAAGCCGCGCTGACCGCCGCCCGCCGCAACAAGCGGATGGTGACGCAGGCCGAGTTCGAAGAGGCCAAGGACAAGGTGATGATGGGCGCCGAGCGCAAGTCGCTCGTCATGACCGAGGAAGAGAAGCTGCTGACGGCCTATCACGAGGGCGGCCACGCCATCGTCGGCCTCAACGTCGTCGCGACCGATCCGATCCACAAGGCGACCATCATTCCGCGCGGCCGTGCGCTCGGCATGGTGATGCAGCTGCCCGAGCGCGACAAGCTGTCGATGTCGCTGGAGCAGATGACCTCGCGCCTCGCCATCATGATGGGTGGCCGCGTCGCCGAAGAGCTGATCTTCGGCCGTGAGAAGGTGACCTCGGGTGCATCCTCCGACATCGAGCAGGCGACGCGTCTGGCCCGCATGATGGTGACGCGCTGGGGCCTCTCGGAGGCGCTTGGCACCGTCTCCTATGGCGAGAACCAGGACGAGGTGTTCCTGGGCATGTCGGTGTCACGCACCCAGAATGCGTCGGAAGCCACGGTTCAGAAGATCGACACCGAGATCCGGCGCTTCGTGGAAGAAGGCTACAACGAAGCGACCCGCATTCTCACCGAGAAGCGTGCCGACCTCGAAGCCCTCGCCAAGGGCCTGCTCGAGTTCGAGACGCTGTCCGGTGACGAGATCGTCGACCTGCTCAAGGGCAAGAAGCCGAACCGCGAGTCCGTGCTCGAGCCGACCACGCCGCGCGCCTCTGCCGTGCCCCCGGCCGGCAAGTCGCGTCCGCGCCCCGATCCGGATCCCGGCCTGGAGCCGCAGCCGCAGGCGTAATTGAGAAGCGGCCAATCGAATCGAAAAACGCGGCGGAAACGCCGCGTTTTTTGTTGGCCGATGTTGATGCAGTTGCGCTCCAAACTCCGGTCTCGTGCTCCGGACGCAGCGCACCGCCCCTTCGGCGGTGCGCTGCAGAGCCGGGGCCCATGTCTCCGCATCTTGCCGTGTAGCCTTCTGGGTCCCGGCTCAGCGCAGCAGCGTTGCACGTTGCGGCGCGTCCGGGACACGAGAGAGGCGCGTGTCGTCGCCACGAATTCCGTCATTGCGAGCGCAGCGAAGCAATCCAGAGTGTTTCCATGGCAGCAGTCTGGATTGCTTCGTCGCTTCGCTCCTCGCAATGACAACGTTGCGGCTCAGCGCAGCAGCGTTGCACGCTGCAGCGCGTCCGGGACACGAGCGGGGGCGCGTGTCGTCGCCACGAGGCTCCGGTCTCGTAGGGTGGGCAAAGGCGCACAGCGCCGTGCCCACCATCTCTCGGCCGTCGCCACTGAACTGGTGGGCACGCTTCGCTTTACCCACCCTACGAGATCTCACTTCGCTGCCGCTCCGGGCCTCTCACCGCCACGTTCCAGAAATCGCAGCACGTCGTCGCTGAACTGCTCGGGATCCTGCAGGAACGAGAAGTGACTGACCTCCGGCTGGATCAGCAGGCCGGCCCCCGGAATGTTCGCCGCCATGAACTCGGTGTTGTCGCGCTTGATCGCCTCGTCGTGGTCGCCGTCCACGATCCAGGTCGGGACCTTGATCGTCGCGAGATCCGACGCCGTCCATTTCGGCTGGCTCTCCCACATTTTGGTAATCTCGGCGACGAAGCCCTTGTACTCGGTCGGGGTCGGCGACAGGCGCTTGTACTCCTCGCCGGCTCTCGCGATGTAGGCGTTGAAGACGTCGCTCGACGCGATATCCGCAACGCCTGACGGATCCGAGTTCGCCGCGAAGGCGAACAGCCTGCTCACCCGCTCCGGATGCTTCATCGCGATGTCGAGGCCGATGATCGCGCCGTCGCTCCAGCCCACGATCGCAGCTTTCCTGATCTTCAGGTGATCGAGCAGGGCGACCACGTCCGAGGCCATCAGATCGTAGCCATAGGGCTCCTGATTGCGGCTGCTGCGCCCATGCCCGCGGCTGTCCATGACGATGACCTGATAGTGCCGTTGCAGCGCGCGGACCTGGTGGCCCCAATAGTTGGCGTTGGCGAGGCCGCCATGCAGCAACAGGACGGGCTCGCCGCGGCCGAAAATTGCGTACCAGACCTTGATGCCGTTGACGGGCGCGAAGCCGCTCTGCGTCGCCTTGGGCAGGGTCGGCGTCGGCGGCAGGTTCAGCCATTGCGGCGCCGCATGTGCCGCGCTGATCGCGACCGTGACGACAAGCGCGGCGAGAAGATTGCGAAACATCATGATACGCCCTCCTGTTCGACCACCGGATATTAGCGCACGGCAAGTTGGGGGCGTCACGTCGCAACACGGTCCACCACCGAGACGTGAAGCCTCGTGATCTCCATTGCCGGGCAGATGTCGATGCCACAACGCAACGTCCGGGCTCAAATGGGGCGCGCGCTAGGTCTGACCTGTGTCATCGCAACGCCTGCGATCGCGAGCAGCCCGCCGGCGATCAACTTCGGGGTCATGCGCTCGCCAAGGAACAGCACGCTCGACGTCAAGGCGAACACCGGAAGCAGCAGGCCGAAGGGCGCGACACGGCCCATGGAGCAGCGCCCGATCAGCCAGAACCAGAGGCCGAACCCGACAATTCCGCCGATGAAAATCGTGTAGGCGAGCGCCAGCCAGCCGCGTCCGTCGGCCGTGACGAGGCTCGCCAATTGTCCGTATTCGAGCAGCAGCGACATCAACATGACCTGCGGCACCGTGAACAGCGACGACCATCCCATCAACATCAGCGGATCGAAAGGGCCGTAGCGCTTCGTCAGGACGTTGGACACCGCGAATGCGAAGGCCGCCCCGACCACCAGCAGCAGCGGAAGCCCGTTGGCCGACAGGCCAGGCTCCGCTGCCAGCACGACAACGCCGGCGAATGCGAGCAGCACGCCGGCGGACGTGGTGAGAGACGGCCGCTCGGCGAGCAACGGCCAGGCCAGCAGGACGGTGAAGGGCGTGGCGAGTTGATACGCGACGGCCGACATGCTTCCCGAGCCGAGCCCGAGGCCGACATAGAACAGGCCGAAGTTCAGGCCACCAAGGAAGATCGAAATCGCGACGACAGGGCCGAACTGCTCGCGCGTCGGCCGTTTGACGAACGGAACGAGCAGCAGTGCGATCGCGAGGAAGCGCAGCGCGAGGAAGAACAGCGGCGGAAACTTCGCAACGCCCACCTTGATGGCCACGAACTGATAACCCCAGAGCAGGGGAACGGCTACCGCGCAGACGATCTGGATGGCAGACATGGCATCTATCCTTTCACGACCGATCGGTCCAGATATTGGCGCACCAAGTGCGGAGGCGTCCGGGGTGTGTTGACCTGATGGGGTTGCTACCTGACGAATCGATCGAGCAGAGCCTCAGCGGTGGCTTGCGATGTGGCCCGCGCCGGCGCCGTCTTGCCGACCACGCGCAGGCCCTCGACGAAACAGACCAGAATTTTGGCGGCACTCGCGGGATCGACACCGTCGGCCAGCTTGCCCGCCACCTTCGCACGGGATAGGGCATCGGCCACCCGGGCCTCCATTTCCCTGAAGAAGCCCGCGACGCGACGACCGACTTCGGCATCCTGGCCGGCCAGCTCCATGGCCGTGGCCACCAGCAGGCAGCCGCGCCGGCCGTTGGCACCGCTGGTGCGATCGACATAGCCGGCAAGATAGGCCCGCAGGGCGTCGATCGGCTCCCTGCGGGGGGCGAGCTCGACATCCATCCGTGTCACGGCATCGGCAATGTAGCGATCGAGCGCGCGCAGGAAGAGCGAGTGCTTGTCGCCGAACGCGGCGTAAAGGCTGCCACGCGAGAGTTTTGTGGCCCGAAGCAGGTCCGGCAGCGCCGTGGCGTGATAGCCGCGCGACCAGAACACCCCCATCGCGCGTTCGACCGCGGCGTCCAAATCGAAGCTTCGGGGACGGCCACGGGGCGACTGCACTGGGGTTTGGCGGATCATCATCCAAATATAGACCGATCGGTCTTTAAATCGCAAGTGCCCGCTTCGGGACGAAAGCCGGCGTCAGCTTCGAACGCGGAAATGGCTGCCGCGGGGCCATGAACGGACACATGCACCGCCGCAATCGTCGTCGCTATTCGATCACCTCGTCGGCGCGGATAAGCAACGAGGGCGGCACGGTGAGGCCGAGCGCCTTGGCGGTCTTCATGTTGATCAGAAGCTCGAATTTGGTTGGCCGTTCCACCGGGAGGTCAGAAGGCTTGGTACCTTTGAGTATCTTGTCCACGTAGCTCGCCGCGCGGCGGAACAGATCGCGGGCGTCGGCTCCGTACACCGACAGTCCGCCATCAGCATAGTGCCGGAACAGATAGTTTGCCGGCAGGCGATACTTCGCCGCGAGCGCGATAATCCGCGGAGCCTGGACATAGGTGAGCGTATCGCCAAAATCGATGATCGCATCGGCGTGCCCGGCGGCAGCGGACGCAAAGGCGGCGTCGAGCTCGTCGGCCGTGGCCGCCTCGACCGGCATCAAAGCCACGCCCAGTTCCCGGCTTATGCGGGGTACGTCTTCTGCGAGATATATCCTTTGCATTGGGTTGGCCGGATTGACCAGGAGCGCGATTTTGGAGGCGCCGGGAACAAGTTCTCGAAGGATTTCGAGACGTTTCGCCAGGAAGTCGTCCGGTACCATGGTTGAAAGGCCCGTCACGTTGCCTCCGGGGCGCGACAGGCTTTGCACGAGACCAAGCTTCACGGGATCGGCCACACTCACGAATACAATCGGAATGGTGGTTGTTGCCGACTTCAGCGCTACGGCCGCCTGCGGTCCCGGAGCGATGAGCAACTCGGGACTGAGGGCAATCAGATCGGCGACGGAAGCCGCCAGTCGATCCGAGGGTTGGGAAAAGCGATACTCTATGACGAGATTTTTTCCCTCGATCCAGCCGAGGCTCCTCAGCGCATCGAGAAACACCAGTTCGGTTTGATTAAGGGCTTTCCCGCTTCCATCTCCCACAGCGAGAAAGCCGAGCCGACGGCGTTTTCCCTGCGCACGCGAATAACCTGGCGAAACAAGCAGCGCCGCAGTGCCCGCTATGAACTCCCGCCGTTTCATTCGCCCCTCATCGCAGCGTAAGGACGAGGGCGCAAAGTATCACGTCTCGATAGCCGTTGCACTCTGCGGCTGCAAATGCTGCGTCGCGAATGTGGCGCGTGGCGTAGGACGGCTATGGGTCAAAATGCGAAGAACTCAGAGTGAGCAAAGTCAGTCCGCTCTACCCCACCAAGCGGACCTCAATGAAAGGTGTCGCCACTTCGCTGATGGGCCAGAAGCGGACGACGAGACCGAGCGTCTTGGCATCCCCAAGGCCAACGATAAGCTCGAACTTCTCGGGTGACTGCGTCCATCTGGGCTTGCCTTACGAACCCGCTGACTACACGCTACCCAAATGAGCAGATTCCACGCCCGAAGTAAGGTCATGATCGGCGCCACGGCACTCCGTGCGCTTGTGCTGACTGCAGCCTTTTTCGCGGCGTTGTCGCCGGCCACCTGCCTTGGCGAAAACAGCAACCGCTTGCCGACCAAGGCTACAAAGGAGCTACCACCCGAGTTGCTCTCGCTGCTCCGACAAAAGAAGATGCCAAAATACTCGCCTATCCTTGTGCGCGTCTTCAAGCAAGAGGCGGAGCTCGAAGTCTGGAAACAGGACACCACCGGCCTCTTCAAAATCCTCAAGGTGTACCCGATCTGTCGGTGGTCGGGGGATCTCGGGCCGAAACTGAAGGAGGGTGACCGTCAGGCTCCAGAGGGGTTCTATACGATTACTCCCGAGCTGATGAATCCCAACTCCGATTACCATCTCGCGATCAACGTCGGCTTTCCCAACAGCTTCGACAAAGCAAACAATCGCGACGGCAGCTTACTCATGATCCATGGCGACTGCTCATCGAGCGGTTGCTATGCCATGACCGACGAACAGATAAGCGAGATCTATTCGCTAGCGCGGGACTCGCTCGGCGGCCGACCGTCCTTTCAGGTCCAGGCTTATCCATTCCGCCTGACGCCGGCAAACCTGGCGCAGCATCGAAATAGCCCGAACCTCTCCTTCTGGAAAATGCTCAAAGTCGGCAACGATCACTTCGAGACGACGCATCTCGAACCTAAGGTGGACGTGTGCAATCGACGCTATGTGTTCGATGCGCAAGCTCCGCCAAATTCGCCGTATCCTCTCGTGTTCAGTCCCACCGATAAATGCCCCGCGTTTGTCGTGGATTCCAAAATTGCGCGACGGGCGCTTGAGAAGCGCCGTACCGACGAACTCGAATTCGCACGATTGCTCAATGACAACGTGCCGGAAGCCCCGATCTATAGCGGACTGGACGGCGGAATGAACGAGGCTTTTCTAGCAAAGTATCTGGTCAGAGTGACGCTTGCGAAAGTGATGCCGTATGCATCTTATCTGCCGCAACTGCCGCCGATCCCCTGGGTCACCAACGATGGTTCGTTGACGAGTAGATGGTTTGGCACCTCGTTCTCGAAACCGATTGCATGTGACCTGGCTCGTTCCAGCTTCCTGTCGACCGTCGTGGAAGGAGACGACGGGTGCTAGAGCGCCCGGACTACTTCAGGCTTGCATCCCTGCGCTCGCTATCAGCCCATGCTCCCTGGCATGAAGCAGCGCGGCTTCGGATGGCCATCTAGGTAGTAAGGCCAGACCATCGTACGGCCAGCGCGGTTCGGTCCATCCACGACAGCTTCGTTCGGAACATCAACCCACTCGCCATCAAGGCGTACGCGATAGTGACCGTTCTTAGTTTCCCAATCGGCGTCATCAACGCGCTTCGCATCACTGCCATCGCAGCAAGGCCCTTTGCCACTGTGCAAGCTCTCATACCAGCTGTTCAACTCGGGGTGCTGATAATCGTGGGCGCGAGCATGACCGATTGTAAAGATCGGCAGCATGACAGTGAATACAGCAAGCGCTGCATGCCGAAGGTGATTGTTCATCTTACTTCTAATCCCGCAGTGGAAGTCCCACACGCCGAACACGTCAAGGCACGCCAAACTTGGGCCCGTAGTAGCCACTCCAGGGCCACACACATCGCCGCCCCGGTACCGCAGAGTCTAAGCTTGCTCACTCACCACCGGATATGAAAGGCCAACAGTGCTTGTGTTCTCTATGGAGATGGAGAAGCGATCGACCGATTAAAGGAATATTTCGTCACATCGCTTTCAACGATGCGCGATGTCGACGCGTCGTATGATCACGAGTTCCGGCGCATGCTGGAGAAGTTGAGTTTGGTCCTAAGCACGCCCTCCGCATCGCAGCGCCCGGTCCGCAATCTCAACGACGCGGCAGTATCTCCGCCCGAGATGACAAATCCGCCCGCTCCGATCGTCAACACGCTATTAATTTCGATGTCGGCACAGTAGGCGGATATCGCTGCGACCGCGACGCACGTCCGCTAATGGGATGGTCCGGCCGTGCTCCTGCCCCGCCAGCGATAAGCTGGCCAGGGGCGCCAAGACAAGGAGCACGCCATGTCCCAGACACTCAATACCGCGATCGCC
>NZ_JASAUS010000042.1:0-64739 GCF_029953005.1 Bradyrhizobium sp. Mp27
AGCACGCCTCAAGCACCTTGCGATCTTTCCTCGAAAGGTGGACTTCTCTTGCTTCGGGTATCATCCCGACCTTGAATCACGACTCACGTTCCAAGAAAAGTGGGTACTAGATCAAGCATCTGGGGCACGCATCGCCGCGCCGTCGGGTGACGCGGCTAGACGCTCTAACTCTGCAGCCGGGGAATGAGACCTGCCGCGTTCTGATGGCCGATCGCATCGAGATCGTCTGTCGAGAGGCCAAGCTTCTGCAACTGCGCGAACTGGCCAAGGCTGAAGTAAGGATAGTCGCTGCCGTAGGTGATCTGGGAGGCGGGTACGAGCTTGAGTAGCGCGGCCATGGAGGGCGCGAAAGTCGCATTCGCGGTGTCGTAGTGCAGCCGGCGTAGCTCGCCTTCGATTCCTTCCGGCGCAAACTCCTTCAGGTCGGGCCGCGCCCCATAGAACGAATTGATGCGCCCGGCCATCATCGGAATCGTGCCGCCGGCGTGCGAGAACAGCCATTTGATGTCGCGATGGCGGGCGAATGCGCCGCTGAGCAGAAGGCTCGTCACGGTGCGTGTGGTGTCGTGCGGGACTTCGATCACCGCTGGAAACGTGCCGACGCTGAGCGCGCTACAGCAACTCGCGACCAGCGGGTGCACATAAACGACCGCCTTGCGACGGTTCAACTCCTCGAACACCGGCCTGTAGGCGGCATTGCCGAGCCATTTGTCGCCGTAGCTGCTTTGCAGCCCGATCCCGTCCGCCTTCAGCGTGTCGAACGCATATTCGATCTCCCTGAGCGTGGCATCGACGTCCTGCATCGACAAGGTTGCGAACAGGCCGAAGCGGCCCGGATGGTCGCGCATCATCTCCGCTGCATACTCGTTGCAGGCGCGTGCGAGCCGGCCGGCTTCCGCTGGCCCGAGGTCGAACCACACGCCAGGAGTGGAGGCGACTGACAGGATGCCAGTGCGAACGCCATTGCGATCCATGTCCTCGACGAGCTTCTCACGGGTCCAGGCAACCTGACCGGGAAAGTGCGGCTGCTTGCGTGCGTCTTCGTAGCCGAGCCAAAGCTTTTGATATTCGGGCGGATAGAAGTGAAGGTGCGTGTCGATCAACACTGGTTTGGTCTGGCCGTGCACCGCAACGGCCGGGATGGCCGAGGCGAGGCCAAGTGCACCAACTCCCGCGAGGAAGCCGCGGCGCGACGAGGGCGGGCCGTAACAGGTAGGGCAGGGGTGATGCCCTCCAGATTTTTGATCCCACTTGTTCATGTTGCGCGTCTCCCGTGACGAACTGGCAAAGGCAAAGCCTGTGGTGCTTCTATAGGCAGAACATTTCGTCCATCCGCTGTCCGCGGTGTGGCTGCAGCGCAGGCGGTCATTGTTGGGGATTGGAATGTGCCGATTTTTCGTCGCCGAACGACGCCTCGTGTCACGCCTGCGCATCTCAGCCGCAACTTTGTGTGAATGCGCCCCCAATTGTCCCGCGAGAGGCTCCCTGCTGTCGCGATGTTGACCCGGCGGGCAAAACACTGGCAAAATGTGATAGTGGCGGAGATCGCGGCGTGAATCCATCTGCGGTGACCGCGCGCGCTTCCAGTGAGTTGACCTATGAAGTCTGAGAGGGATGGCATCAACCTTGCGGCCAAGCCGACCGGAACGGGTTGCGTGGAATGCTCGGCCGCGGGCGGATGGTGGTTTCATCTTCGTAGATGTGTCGAATGCGGTCACATCGGCTGCTGTGATACGTCACCAAATCAGCATGCAACGAAGCATAACGCGGCGACAGGTCATCCCATCATCACGAGCTTCGAGCCGGGCGAACGATGGTTTTACGACTACCGCACAGGAGAGGCTTTCGCCGGCCCGAAGCTTCAAGGCCCTCACGCGCATCCGTTGGACCAGCCGGTGCCCGGGCCGGACGGCGCGGTGCCTTCAGACTGGCAAACGCTGCTCCATGAATAGGCGGTAGCTATTTAGTCTAGCTGTTGGCCCGTGCCTTGTCGGCCCGGACCGGCCGGCCCATGAAACCACTCACGCGAGGCGGTTTGACATCGGTGAAGTTCGACCGATGGCCGACGACGATGAGGTCACCGGGCTTCAAATCAGCCCGCGTGCCATGGAAGAATGGTTGCGCGAACATGGTTGCAGCGGATGACATGAAACGATCCTGGAATCGGAGGCTTCAAGCCGAAGCGAGCGCGCCGTGTGCTACGCCCAAAGTCAGAGCGCAAAATAGACGGTCATCGCTGTAACGATCAGGCCCAGCACAACGGCGAGCACCAGTTCTGTCTTGATGCCGCCGGCGGAATGAGATTGTGCATCGTCAATCATTCGGCCAGTCCTGATGAAGCGAAAGAGCGAAATCACGATGATTGCGATCCCGATCGCGATCAGCGCGAGGCCGTCATAGTGACTGAACGCTCCCGTGAAGCGATCGAATTGCAGTCGAGACCCGATCTCCGTCCTGTTGGCTTCGGCGATTGTTCGGACGAAGAGGTTGAATTTCTCGACGACAAAGCCAAACGCGATGATCGCGATGCCCGTCCTGACCCAGGCGAGAAAAGTCCGCTCGTTTGCCGCGTGGTCTGAGTATCTCTCGATCATCGAGACCTCTCTGGATGTTGTCGATGGGGTTCGTCGCGCGCTATTCCCGCAGGAGCGGGGCGACGCGGCGCACTGTATGCGAAGCTATGGCAAGGCCTCAGAACTGATACCTCCGCAGCCCCCCATCCACCGGGATCACCGTCCCCGTGATGTACCTTGCCACCGGTGACGCCAAAAACACCGCGAGCGCCGCGAGGTCCTCCGGCTCGCCCCAATAGCCGACCGGGATTTCCTCCTCGGCAAAGCGCTCGCGATAATCCGGCGGATAGTTGCGGCGGATCTGCTCGCTCATGATGCGGCCGGGCGGGATGCAGTTGATGGTGATGCCGTGCTCGCCGATCTCGCGCGACAGGCCCTTGGCCCAGGCGTGCACGGCGGCCTTTGCGGCGAAGGCCGCGTTGAGTCCCTCCGGCTCGGACTTGCCGGTGATGTTGACGATGCGACCCCATTTGCGTTCGATCATCTGCGGCAGCAGCGCATGCGCGATGCGGCGGTAGCTGGTGAAGTTCAGCGCGATCGCCTCGTCCCATTTGCTGTCGGGCGCATCGACCGGCAGCGGGCGGCTGCCGCCGGCATTGTTGATGAGGATGTCGACATGGCCGAGCTCCTTTTGCGCAAAGGCCGCGATGTTCTCCGCCGCATCCTTGGCCATCACGTCCTGCTCGAACGGCGTGATCAGGCCGGAGCCGACTTCCTTCACCAACTCGGCGAGCAGGTCGGTGCGCCGTGCCACGCCGACGACGCGGACGCCTTCGGCAGCCAGGCCCTTGGCGATGGCGCGGCCGATGCCGATGCTCGCCCCTGTCACGACTGCGGTTTTCGATTTGAGCCCGAGGTCCATGGTCACACGCTCTCTTGTTTGCTTTTTGCTTCTTGTCGTTCGTTTCCTGCCCGTCCCGCGGGCTTCGCGAATTGCCTGAGCGGGACGAGCAGTGGTAACCAAGAGCCTCGACGAAGGAAACACGAAAAAGAAAAGGCGTTGAGCAATGGTCTGGGATCCGCAGCAATACCTGAAATTCTCCGGCCATCGGCTTCGGCCCGCCGTCGACCTGTTGATGCGGATTCCGGATTTCGCCCCGCGCGCGATCGCCGATCTCGGGGCAGGGGCCGGCAACGTGACAAAACTGATCAAGGAGCGCTGGCCGGACGCGACCGTGACCGGTGTCGAGGGCTCGGCCGAGATGGTGGCCGCGGGCCGCAAGGCGGCGCCGGACGTGGAATGGTCGCACGAGGATCTCGGCCATTGGCGCCCCGCCAGGCAATACGATTTGATCTATTCCAATGCCGCACTGCACTGGCTGCCCAATCATGCGGCGCTGTTTCCGTCGGTCATGGAGAAGGTGACGCCCGGCGGCATGCTTGCGGTGCAGATGCCGCGCAACTTCCTCGCGCCATCGCATGTGCTGATCGGCGAGACGGCGCTGAACGGTCCGTGGCGGTCAAAGGTCGAGCATCTCGTCACCCCGCCGCCGGTCGAAGGGCCGGCCTTCTATCATGATTTGCTCGCGCCGCTTTCCCAGAACGTTGACATCTGGGAGACCGAATATCTGCAGGTGCTCGAAGGCGACAATCCCGTGAAGGAATGGACCAAGGGGACCTGGCTGACGCGTTATCTCGACATCCTGCAGGGCGACGAGAAGGCCGCGTTCGAGGCCGCCTATGGCGAGCGGGTGGCGAAGGCTTATCCGAAGAATGCGGCGGGGCAGACCCTGTTTCCATTCCGGCGTCTGTTCATGGTCGCCCAGCGCAAGGGCTGATCGCACTGCCGCAATGCGACATAAACCGTTCGCAATCCGGGACTGGGCGCGGGTCCCGGGTTGCGCGGACAACAATCATCAAGCTAGCTTGCCTGCGGCAAATTGGGCTTAGGTCTAGTTGTTCGGGTGGTGGATTGCTGCCACTACTGGGCTGCAAAACAAAAAGAACCCGGTTTTAGAGGTTGTTGGGAGGTTACTTCATGCGCAAGCTGCTTCTTGCGGTCGCCGCCGCAGCTATTCTTATGACCCCAGCGGTGGCACAGGCCCAGAGCCCGATCGTCATCAAGTTCAGCCACGTCGTCGCCAACGACACCCCGAAGGGCAAGGGCGCGCTGAAGTTCAAGGAACTCGCCGAGAAGTACACCGACGGCAAGGTCAAGATCGAAGTCTATCCGAACTCCTCGCTCTACAAGGACAAGGAGGAGATCGAGGCGCTTCAGCTTGGTTCGGTGCAGATGCTGGCGCCCTCGACCGCGAAATTCGCGCCGCTCGGCATCAAGGAGTTCGAGGCGCTCGACCTGCCCTGGCTGTTCAAGGACGATGCGACCTATTCCGGCGCGATGAAGGGCACCGTCGGCAAATGGCTGTTCCAGAAGCTGGAGTCCAAGGGCATCACCGGGCTCGCCTATTGGGACAACGGCTTCCACATGGTGTCGTCGAATCGGGCGCTGATGAAGCCGGAGGATTTCAAGGGCCTGAAATTCCGCATCTCCGGATCGAAGATCGCCGACCAGTATTTCCGCCTGATGGGCTCGATCCCGCAGATCATGGCGTTCTCCGAAGTCTACCAGGCGCTCCAGACCGGCGTGGTCGACGGCTGCGAGAACACCGCGTCCAACTATCTGACGCAGAAGTTCTACGAGGTGCAGAAGGACATCACCGTGTCCTACCACGCGCATCTGCAATATGCCGTCATCGTCAACTCGAAATTCTGGTCCGGCCTGCCGCCTGACACCCGCGCCCAGCTCGAGAAGGCAATGGTGGATGCAACCGAGTACACCAACCAGATCGCGCACCAGGAGAACGAGGACGCGCGGGCCGAGATCAAGAAGACGGGCAAGACCAAGCTGCATTATCTGACTGACGCCGATCGCAAGGCGTGGCAGGAAGCGATGCAGCCGACTTACAAATGGGCAAAGGGCCGGGTCGGGCAGGAGGTGCTCGATCTCGTCGCCAAGGAACTCGACGTCAAGATGAACTGACGCGTTCCGCAAGGACAATACGAACGGTCGGGGGTGTGCGCACTCCCGGCCGTTTCGCATCGATAGGGGGACTTTGATTTGCTTCGCGTGCTCAATCAGGCGCTCAACCATCTCGAAGAATGGCTGATCGCGACGCTCATCGCGGCTGCAACCGGCTTGATCTTCATCGCCGTGGTGCACCGTTACGGCGCAGGCGAATCGATCGTCCTCTCCAGATGGGCGGCCGCGCACGGGATGAGCTGGCTCGCGACGCTTTCGATGGCGGTGTTCACCTTCCTGTCCGAGCTCGACCTGTCCTGGGCGCAGGAACTCTGCATCTACATGTTCATCTGGATGGCCAAGTTCGGCGCGGCCTATGGCGTGCGCACCGGCATCCATGTCGGCGTCGACCTGCTCGTCAACCGCCTGCCCGAACATTCGCGCAAGCACGTGATCCTGTTCTCGCTGCTGTGCGGCGCGCTGTTCACGGGCATGATCGCCGCCTTCGGCGCCTCTTTCGTCGCCGAGATGTTCAAGACCGGCCAGCAGTCCAACGACCTGGAAGCGCCGATGTGGTTCGTCTATCTGGCGATCCCGCTCGGCTCGGGCCTGATGTGCTTCCGCTTCCTGCAGGTCTGCTGGTCCTACTACTGGACCGGCCATCTGCCGCATCACGACGAGGCGCATGTCGAAGGCGTGGAGGCCGACGTCTCGCCGGCGCTGCACCCGCAGCCCGCCGGCGCGGCGACCAGGGCTGCCGCGCGAAAAGTGTCGCCGCTCGGCGTCATCCTGATCATGGCGCCGATCCTGATCTTCGCGATGTGTCTCGCCGAGAAGTTCGGCGTGGTGGTGCTGCCGCACTGGATGCGTGCCGCGACCGTGTTCGCGCTGCTGATCGCGCTGATGCTGACCGGCATCCCGGTCTCGATCGCGCTCGGCCTCACCGTGATGACGTTCCTGTTCACGCTGACCACGGTGCCGATCGAAGCGGTCTCGATGAAGCTCTTCACCGGCATCGAGGGGTTCGAGATCATGGCGATCCCGTTCTTCATCCTCGCCGGCAATTTCCTCACCCATGGCGGCGTCGCGCGCCGCATGATCAATTTCGCGACCTCGCTGATCGGCCACTGGCACGGCGGCCTCGGCCTGGCCGGCATCGTCGCCTGCGCGATGTTCGCGCTGGTGTGCGGCTCGAGCGTCGCGACGGTGGCGGCGATCGGCGCCATCGTGCTGCCGGAGATGGTACGGCACGGCTATCCGATGCGCTTCGGAGCCGGCATCATCACCGTTGCCGGCTCACTCGGCATCCTGATGCTGCCCTCGATTCCGAAGATCGTCTACGCGGTCTCCACCAATACCTCGATTGGCGCGCTGTTCGTCGCGGGCCTGCTGCCGGGCATCCTGCTGACGACCATGCTCTGCATCGTCACCTGGTGGCTCGCCCGCAAGCGCGATTATCCGCGGCTGCCGAAGGCGAGCTGGGGCGAGACCGTTCGCACCTTCCGCGAGAGCATTTGGGGCCTGATGCTGGTCGTGATCATCATCGGCGGCATCTATAGCGGCCTGTTCACCGCCACCGAGGCGGCCGCGATGGCTGCGGTCTACTCCTTTGTCATCGCGGTGTTCGTCTACAAGGCGATCAAGATCGTGGACGTGCCGCGGGTGCTGCTGCGCGCAGCCAACACCAGCGCGATGCTGCTCTACATCGTCACCAACGCGGTGCTGTTCTCCTTCGTGCTCTCCAACGAGAACCTGCCGGCGACCTTGGCCGACTGGATCGCGGCGCAGAATCTCGGCTGGGTCGGCTTCCTGCTGGTCGTCAACATCCTCCTGCTGCTCGCCGGCAACTTCATGGAGCCGAACTCGATCATCCTGATCATGGCGCCGATCCTGGCGCCGGCGGCCAAGAAGCTCAGCATCGACCTCGTGCATTTCGGCATCGTCATGGACGTCAACATGGAGGTCGGCCTCTGCCATCCGCCTGTCGGCTTGAACCTCTACGTCGCCTCGATGATAGCGCGAATGCGGATCACCGATCTGGCGGTCGCGGTGATGCCGTGGCTGATCACCATGCTCGGCTTCCTCGTCATCGTGACCTACTGGCCTGATTTGACGCTGTGGCTGCCGAGGGTGCTGGGGATGCACTAGTCGCAGCGCAGACGGTGCGTAGCCCGGATGGAGCGCGGGCGTAATCCGGGATCTTCCGCACGGATGGACTTCCCGGGATTGCGCTTCGCTCCATCCGGGCTACGGATCGGCCATGTACCGCCGACGGGCGGCCGGACATGGCTAACGCGCGGTAAACCCGCACGCTCAAATGCCATCGCTGCGCTGGGAACCCATTTTTACGGATCTGCGGTAGAACCATGCCAGCGGGTGTGGGGCTGGCATGTTCTTCAACAGAATGGAATCCGGACGGGCGTCGATTTCGGACGCCGTCTATATGGAAGTCATCACGGGCCTTCACGGCACGACGATGCCCACCATTCTTGCCGCCGCCTGCCAGGCGATGGTCGGCGCGATCACCACTTACGAAACGGGCGACATGGTGACGGCCGGCCTGACGGTTGCCGGTGTGGTGGTGGCCATTGTCCGCCTGTTCGAAATCTTCGCTTTCCGTCGCCGCCTCGCATGTCCGCCGCAGCTCGGTCGGGCCGAGGCCGCGCGCTGGGAGCGGCGCTATGTTGCCGGCACCGTTGCAACGGCTTCGGTGCTCGGCGTGTTTGCCGCGCGCAGCATCGTGCTGGGTGATGCGCTCTGTTCCGTGATGGCGATCGGCATCGGCTTCGGCTTTGGCGCCGGTGTCGTGGCGCGGCTGGCGCTGCGTCCCGTCGCGGCGCTGCTCGATCTCGTCGCAATTGCCGCCCCCGCCGCGATTGTTACTTTCATGCAGCCAGATCTCCGCCATGTCGGGCTCGGGCTCCTCATCCTGATGTATGTAGCCGCCAGTTTCGAGATGGTGCGGCTGAGCTTCAACGCCTCGATCAACCAGATCACGCTGAAGCGGCAGTTCGAGCAGCTGTCGCGCTTGGACCCGATGACCGGCGTGTCCAATCGTTCGGTGCTGGCCACGGACCTGCCGCAGATGCTGGCGGCCGGGATGATTGCCGTCCATACGCTCGATCTCGACCGCTTCAAGGAGGCGAACGACCGGTTCGGCCATCCCGTCGGTGACGCACTGCTGAAGCAGGTCGCCGGGCGGCTCAAGGCGATCGCCGCGCAGGATGACCTCGTGGTCCGGATGGGCGGCGACGAGTTCGTCCTGGTGCAGCGCGCGGCGGCTGATGCGGGAGCGATGGCGCAGCGCATCGTGCAGTCGATCAGCGCGCTGTATGATGTCGACGGACAGGTCATTGAGGTGGGTGTCAGCGTCGGCGTTGCCGTCGCGCCGGACGACGGGCGCACCGCGGAAGCGCTGCTATCGCGGTCCGACAAGGCGCTCTATCGGGCCAAGCAGGAACGCGGCGGCTATGTGCTGGCAAGGGAGCTGCGGGTGGTGGATCAGATCGTACCTGTCGCCGAAGGGCTCGCCGCGTAGACGGTACACCGCTTGCGAGCGGAGTCGTAGCCCGAATGGAGCGAAGCGTAATCCGGGGGCCGACTCGATTGTGGCACGATTCCCGGATTGCGCTTCGCTCCATCCGGGCTACGCAGTCCTCCTCCACCAGCGATGGCAATCACCCGCGAGATGCGGTTAGATGCTCGCAACAGGCCGGGAGGACATCAACATGACGGAAGCCAGCAACGAGCCGAAGGACGCAACGCCGTCCGTCATCGCGCAGCAAACGGCGATGCTGAATGCGCTGCCGTTTTCCGACACGCGGGATTTCGACGATGCCGCGCGCGGCTTCCTCGGCACGATCGAGAACGCGGAGATCACCAACCCGCAGGGGCGGACGGTCTGGAGCCTGAAGCCCTACGGCTTCCTGTCGTCTGAGCAGGCGCCGCCGACCGTCAATCCGAGCTTGTGGCGACAGGCGCGGCTCAACATGCAGCACGGGCTGTTCGAAGTGGTGCCCGGCGTCTACCAGGTGCGCGGGCTCGACATCGCCAACATGACGCTGATCGAGGGCGACAGCGGTGTCATCGTCGTGGACACGCTGACGTCGATCGAGGGCGCACGTGCCGCGCTCGATCTCTATTACAGGCATCGTGGCCAGAAGCCAGTGGCCGCCGTCATTTTCACCCACACCCATACCGACCATTGGGGCGGCGCGCGCGGTATGCTGGAGGAGGATACGCTGGCAACCGGGCGCGTGCCTATCATCGCGCCGAACCTGTTCATGGAGCATGCCGTCTCCGAGAACATCATCGCGGGACCGGCGATGCTGCGCCGGGCGCAGTATCAGTTCGGGCCGTTCCTTGCCAAAGGCGTGCGGGGGCAGGTCGACAACGGGCTCGGCAAGTCGATGGCGGCAGGCGCCGTCGCACTGCTGCGGCCGACCGATCTGATCATGGCGACCGGCGACCGGCGCGTGATCGACGGCGTCGAATTCGAATTCCAGATGGCGCCGAACAGCGAAGCGCCGGCGGAGATGCACTTCTTCATCCCGCGCTACAAGCTGTTGAACCTCGCCGAGAACTGCACGCACAATTTCCACAATCTGCTGCCGTTCCGCGGCGCCGACGTGCGCGATGCGCTGGCGTGGTCGAAGTACCTCAACGAGGCCTTGCGGCTCTGGGACGGCAAGGCGGAGGCGATGTGCGGCCAGCATCACTGGCCGGTGTGGGGGCGCGAGCGGATCGGCACGATGATCCGGCAGCAGCGCGATCTCTACAAGTTCGCGCATGACCAGACCATCCGCCTGATGAACCACGGCCTCACCGCCGCCGAGATCGCCGAGACGATCCAGTTGCCGAAGAGCCTGGAGGGTGCCTGGCACGGCCGCGGCTATTACGGCCACATCCGGCACAATGTGAAGGCGATCTACCAGAAATATCTCGGCTGGTACGATGCCAACCCGGTCAATCTCGATCCGCTGCCGCCGGTGGAATCCGGCAAGAAGTATGTCGAGTACATGGGCGGCGCCCGAGGCCATCCTCGCGCGCGCACGCAAGGACTTCGACAAAGGCGAGTTTCGCTTTGTCGCGCAGGCGCTCGGCCATCTCGTCTTCGCGGAGCCGGAGAATGAAGCGGCGCGTCTGTTGCTCGCGGATACGCTCGAGCAGCTCGGTTATGCCGCCGAGAGCTCGACCTGGCGCAACGCCTATCTGTTCGGCGCCCAGGAGCTGCGTCATGGCATGCCCAAGACCCCGCCGCGTCCGCCGATGCCGCGCGAGACGCTGGCGGCGCTACGCACCGAGCAGCTCTGGGACGTGCTCGGCATTCGGCTCAACGGCCCCAAGGCCGAGGGCAAGCACATCGTGCTGAACTGGAGCTTTTCGGATACGGGCGAGATCTTCGTGCTCAATTTGGAGAATTGCGCGCTGACTTATACGGAGGGCGTACAGGCGGAAAATGCGGATGCGAGCTTCACGCTCGCGCGCGCAACGCTCGATGAGGTCATCGCGAAACTGACGAGCTTTCCGGAAGCGGTCGCCGCCGGCAAGATCAAGCTCGCGGGCAACCCGATGCGGCTTGCCGAGCTGATGGCCCTGACGGACGAATTCCCGCGCATGTTCGAGATTGTGGAGCCGAAGCGGGCGGTGGTGGTGTAGGGCACCGTTCGCCACGTTCTCGCTGGCATCGCCCTCCGCACCCTCGCTGTCATCGCCCGGCTTGACCGGGCGATCCAGTATTCCAGAGACCGCAGTGCTTGAGCCGAGAAGCCGCGGAGTACTGGATGCCCCGGTCAAGCCGGGGCATGACAGTGTGTCGTGAGGTGAAAGCGGCCCTTACTCCGCGCTGCTCACCAGCTTGATCCGCGGCGCCTGCGCTTCCGTCAGGCTGCGATAGGCCGCGAGATAATCCAGCGCCATCCGCCGCGCGGTAAAGCGCTTCTCGAACTGCTTGCGGATGGCCGCGCGATCGAGTTGCGGCAGGCGTTTGACGACGCCGGCGGCGCTGATGATGTCCTCGACCACGAAGCCGGTGAGGCCCTCGTCGATGATCTCGGGCACCGAGCCGCGGTTGAAGGCGACGACCGGCGTGCCGCAGGCCATCGCTTCGATCATCACGAGACCGAACGGCTCCGGCCAGTCGATCGGCAGCAGGAGGCCGAGCGCGCCGCTCAGGAAGTCCGATTTCTCGTGGTCACCGATCTCGCCGATGAAGTCGACCAGCGGATTGTTCTGGATCATCGGCCTGATCAGCTCGTCGTAATAGTCCTGGTCGGCGCGATCGACCTTGGCCGCGATCTTCAGCGGGATGCCGCAATGCATCGCGATCTTGATGGCGCGGTCGACGCCCTTCTCGGGCGCGATGCGGCCGAGCACGGCGAGATATTCCTGCTTCGCCGGCTTCGGCGTCAGCAAGGTCTCCGGCAGGCCGTGGTGGATCGTCGTCACCCAGTTCGCCTGCGGCACCGGCCTGCGCTGCGCGTTCGAGATCGAGATCACCGGCATTTTCGAGAAGGTGTTGAACACGGGCTGATGCTCCGGCAGGTCGAGCCGGCCGTGCAGCGTGGTCGCGAACGGGGTCGGCTGCCGGTGGAACAGGGACCATGGATAGTAGTCGAGATGGAAGTGGAGGAAGTCGAACTCCTCTTCGTCACATTTCTGCCGCACGCGCTCCAGGAGGACCATATGCAGCGCGTTGGGATCGCGCACGGAACCGTCGAGACGAAGCGCCCGCGGCCAAAGTGCGTCCAGCTTCGCCGACGTCTGCGAGTCGCCGCTGGCGAACAGGGTGACATCGTGTCCAAGGGCAACCAACTCCTCCGTCAACCAGTGCACCACCCGCTCGGTGCCGCCATACAGCTTGGGTGGAACAGCCTCAGTCAACGGAGCTACCTGCGCGATGCGCATCTCGCTATCTCCTCTGTGATCATGGAAGTTAAACCCCCGCCGTGTCTCGGCACCGGCATGCCAGACGAGGGAACGTTCTCGCAATTGCGAAGTTCCTTCAACGAACGTTACTTCTTCGACACACTTCAGTCGGCCGCGATGCTGCCATCTCCTCTTCTCACATCGTCCGCATCCGCATGTCGTGATGGCCCGGCCCGGGAACCGAGGCGAAGCGGTCGATGTTCAATCGGCTAATAGAAAAATCGAAATCAATACGACGGGGTCGCAGTCACATGGATCATCTTTCTGGTTACGCGCGCAGGCCATTTGCCTTTGTCCTGCGCTATCTGCGACGACGGCCGGCATCGCATCTCGTGATCCTGACCGCTGTCGTTGCAGCCGTTGCCTGTTCCGTGGGCACGCAATACGGCGTCAAATCCCTGGTCGACAGCCTGTCCGCGGGAACATCGCACGGTGGTAGCGTATGGCTGGCATTCATTTTACTCATGTCGCTGATCGCGGCGGATAATTTCCTGTGGCGGATCGCGAGCTGGACCGCGAGCTTCACCTTCGTTCGTGTCACGGGCGATTTACGCCGTGACATATTTCGTCATCTGACCGGACACGCGCCGAGCTATTTCTCGGATCGCATGCCGGGCATGCTGACGAGCCGTATCACCGCGACCTCGAACGCGGTGTTCACGGTCGAGAACATGTTCGTCTGGAATGTGTTGCCGCCGTGCATCGCCACAATTGCGGCGATCGGGTTGATTGGAACCGTCAGTCCCTATATGGCACTCGGCCTGATCGTGGTCGCGGGCGGTATGGTGATAGCGATGTTCCATCTGGCCGCAGCCGGCAAGCCGCTGCATGACGACTTTGCCGACAAGGCCGCCGTCGTCGACGGCGAGATGATCGACGTCATCAGCAATATGCCGCTGGTCCGCGCCTTCTGCGGCATCGGCCATGAGCACGAGCGGTTCGACGCAACGGTGAACCGGGAACTGACCGCGCGTGGCCGTAGCCTGCGTTATCTGGAAAAGCTGCGGCTCACGCATGCCGGCGTGACAGTCGTCCTGACGGTAGCGCTGATGGCGTGGGCGATCACGCTCTGGCAGCAGGGCGAGGCGACCACCGGCGATGTCGTGCTGGTCTGTACGCTCGGCCTCTCCATCCTCAATGCGACGCGCGACCTCGCGGTGGCGCTGGTCGATGTCACCCAGCACGTCGCGCGCCTGACCGAGGCGATCGCGACCTTGCTTGTGCCGCATGAATTGCGCGATCATCCCGAGGCTGAGCCGCTGATGAAGAGCGGTGCCGCGATCGCGTACAACAACGTCACCTTCGGCTATCCCGGCGGCGAAAAAATCTTTGAACGGTTCAGCCTGCGGCTTCAGCCCGGCCAGCGCGTCGGCCTGGTCGGCCAGTCGGGCGGAGGGAAATCGACCCTGTTCACGTTGCTGCAGCGGTTCTACGATGTCGATGAAGGCAGCGTGACCGTCGATGGCCAGGATATTTCCAAGGTGACCCAGCTGAGCCTGCGTGAGGCCATTTCGGTCGTGCCGCAGGATATCTCGCTGTTCCACCGCTCCATCCGCGAGAACATCCGCTACGGCCGTCCGAACGCGACCGACGACGAGGTGCTGCGCGCGGCGATTGCGGCGCGCTGCGATTTCATCGACAGCCTGCCGGAAGGCCTCGACACCATGGTCGGCGACCGGGGCGTGAAAATGTCCGGCGGCCAGCGCCAGCGCATCGCGATCGCGCGTGCCTTCCTGAAGGACGCGCCGATCCTGCTGCTGGACGAAGCGACCGCCGCGCTCGACAGCGAATCCGAGGAGGCGATCCGCGAGGCGCTGTCGCGTCTGATGCGCGGCCGCACCGTGATCGCGATCGCGCACCGGCTGGCGACGCTGCGCAATTTCGATCGCGTCCTGGTGCTGAAGAATGGCAAGATCATCGAGGACGGCGCGCCCGACCGACTGATGCAGGGCCACGGCCCCTACCGTGAGCTGGTGACGCAGGAGATGAGCCGGCTGGCGAAGTTCGCCGCGTAAGTCCAACAGTTGCGTTTGCGTTGGTCGCGTTCGAAAAACAGGCCGCAGGGGAGCAGCTCATGGCAGCCGAAGCCGTAACCCAGATCATCTCGGTAACGCAGACGGAGGAGGCCGTCGCGGAGCAGGCGTTCTACATTCCGATGACGGGGCCCGCCGCGCGGCCCCGTCGGTCGCTGAAGCACGACGACACCTTCATCGTGCTGGATAGCCATGGCGACATCGGAGCTTCCGCCGGCGGGCCGGACGGCCTGTTCAATTGCGACACGCGCTATCTGGCGCGGCTGGAGCTCGTGCTCGACGATCTCCAGCCGCTGCTGCTCGGCTCGAATCTTCGCGATGACAATTCGGCCCTGACCGTCGATCTCACCAATCCCGATATCTATCGGCAGGGCCGCATCGTGCTGCAGAAAGACCTGCTGCACATCGTGCGCACGATCTTCCTGTGGCGCGGCACGGCCTATCAGCGCATCGGCGTGCAGAACCATGGCGACCGTCGCGCCAGCCCGGAGCTGACGCTGCTGTTCGACAGCGACTTCGCCGATCTGTTCGAGGTGCGCGGCGAGCGGCGCCCGCACCGCGGGACCGGCACCAGCAAGTTGCTCGGGCCGACCGACGTGCTGTTCCACTATCGCGGCCTTGACGATGCCGTGCGTACCACCGGCCTGCATTTCGATCCGCGTCCGACGCGGCTGTCGGTGAATGCCGCGACCTGGCAGCTCGACCTGGACCCGCACCAGTCGAAATCGCTGTTCGTGGCGGTGTCCTGCAACCGGCCGATCGCGGAGAAGCCCGCGCGCTTTTTCAGGGGCCTGCTTGCGCATCGCCGCGAGATGCGCCAGTCGACGACGGGTATGGCCAGCATCGAGACGTCGAACAACATCTTCAACGAGGTGCTGTGCCAGGCCATGGCCGACCTCAACATGCTGATGACGGAGACGCCGCAGGGGCGTTATCCCTATGCCGGCATTCCCTGGTACTCGACGACGTTCGGCCGCGACGGCCTGATCACCGCGCTCCAGATGCTGTGGATCGATCCGCGGGTCGCGAAGGGCGTGCTGCGGCGGCTCGCGCATTTTCAGGCAGAGGCGGTCGATCCGCTGAACGATGCGGCGCCCGGAAAAATTCTGCACGAGATGCGTGGCGGCGAGATGGCTGCGCTCCGCGAGGTGCCGTTCGCGCAATATTACGGCAGCGTGGATTCGACCGCTCTGTTCGTGCTGCTCGCCGGAAGTTATTTCGAACGCACCGGCGATGAAAAGACCCTGACCGAGCTGTGGCCGGCGATCGAGGCGGGGCTGGCCTGGATCGATGGCCCCGGCGATCCCGACAGGGACGGCTTCGTCGAATACCAGCGCGCCACCGAAAAGGGCCTCGCCAACCAGGGCTGGAAGGACTCGTATGACGCGATCTTCCATGCCGATGGCCAGCTTGCGGAAGGCAATCTCGCCCTTGCCGAGGTGCAGGGTTACGTCTTTGCCGCCAAGCAGCTCGCCGCACGTTGCGCGTTGCGGCTCGGCAAGCCGGACCTCGCCAGAAAGCTCGAGACCGAGGCCAAGGCGCTGGCCGAGCGGTTCGAGAAGGCGTTCTGGTGTGAGGAGCTCGGTACCTATGCGCTCGCGCTCGACGGCAGGAAACGGCCCTGCAAGGTGCGGACATCCAACGCCGGGCAGGTGCTGTTCAGCGGCATGATCCGTGAGGACCGCGCACGTCTTGTCGCCGCCGATCTGATGGCGCCGCACTTCTTCTCGGGCTGGGGCATTCGCACGGTCGCGCAAGGCGAGGTGCGCTACAATCCGATGTCCTATCATGACGGCTCGATCTGGCCGCACGACAATGCGCTGATCGCGCTCGGGCTCGCGCGCTACGGGCTCAAGCATTCGGTGGCGCATGTCTTCAAAGGCTTGTTCGACGCGGCGACCTACATGGACCTGCGGCGGCTGCCCGAATTGTTCTGCGGCTTCCGGCGCGAGAAGCGGCGCGGCCCGACGCTCTATCCGGTTGCCTGCGCGCCGCAGGCCTGGGCCAGCGCGACGCCATTCACGCTGCTGGAGGCAGCGCTCGGCATCGAGTTCGACGTCGCGCGCGGCGAGATTCGCCTGCGCAATCCGCATCTGCCGGCGTTCCTGAACGAGGTGATCCTGCGCGATCTGCGCCTGGGCAATTCCAGCGTGGATCTGCGCGTCAGTCGTCACGGCGACGACGTCGCGCTGGAGGTCTTGCGCACGCGCGGCCAGATCCAGGTCTCGATCGTGCTGGCGCGCTAGCGGCGCGCCGGGAGGAGGGTTCATGCGTACCGCAGGATGGTTGGTTCTGAGCGCGGCGATCGTCGCGGGATTGACGGTCGCCGTATCGCGTGCCGCGGAGGAACCGCCCGCGGGCCCAACGACGCCCCCCGGCGAAGCGAACGCGCCGGCCGCGGTGCAGCCGCCGACCTCCACCGTGCCGGTCACGCCGAAGGACGCCGCGCCGCCGCCGTCCGTGACCATCATCGGTGCGAGCGACGCCCATGGCGTGCTCGGCCGTGACGTGCGCAGCGCCGCCGACGAGGACATGGGACGCATTGTCGACATCATCGTCGACCGCACCGGCCATGTGCGCGCCGCCGTGATCGATTTCGGCGGCTTCCTCGGCGTCGGCAGCCGCAAGATCGTGGTGGACTGGAACGCGATGCGGTTCGGCAAGATTGCCAACAAGAAGGACAGCATCACGCTGGAATTGACCAAGGCGCAGGTCGCAGCCGCGCCGGAATACAAGGAAGACACGCCGATGGTGGTGCTCGGCGCGTCCGGCAGCCTGCAGCCGCTGCAAGCGATTCAGTGAGGCGCGGGGAGGGATGGCCGCCGGTGCTGTTGTCGAGGAAGCCGAACCACGCAGATCGCGATAGCCGCGTTGAACGGTACAACGTTGCCGCGCCGCCGCCTGCGGGCCTTCCGGCGCCGTCGCGCCAGAGCCTGCGCGGCCTCGACTGGTTCATCTTCTTCCTCGCCGACGTGCAGACCGGGTTCGGCCCCTTCATCGCGGTCTACCTCACGACGCAGAAATGGACCCAGGTCGAGATCGGCCTCGTGCTGTCGATCGGCGGCATCGTCGCGCTGATCGGGCAGATGCCGGGTGGCGCGATCATCGATGCCGCGAAGTCCGAGAGGCTGGTCGCAGCCCTTGCGATCGCGACCATCGGCATTTGCGCGCTCGCCTATGCGGCGATGCCGATCTTCCCCGTGGTGGTGGCCGCGGCCACGCTGCATGCGGCAGCGAGCTGCGTGCTGGGGCCGGCGATCGCGGCGATCAGCCTCGGCCTCGTCGGTCCGCTTGCGATCGGCGAACGGCTCGGCCGCAATGCGCGCTTTGCGTCCCTCGGCAACGGCGTCGCCGCCGCCGTGATGGGGACGGCCGGCTATCTGCTGTCGAGCCGCTCGGTGTTCCTGGTCACCTTCCTGCTGGCGATTCCGACCCTGATCGCGCTGTCGCGCATCCGCGAGGAGGAAGTGGACATCGCGCGCTGTCACGGCGAGATGCCGCGCGAGGCGCCGGTTCCGGGCGACACCAATATCTGGCACCTGATCCGGCAACGCCCGCTGATCGTCTTCGCGCTGAGCGTGCTGCTGCTGCAATTGGCGAACGCCGCGATGATGCCGCTGATGGCGAGCGCGGTGACGGCGCGGTCGAGCCAGTGGGCAACCGTGCTCGTCGCCTTCTGCATCGTCGTGCCGCAGGCGATCGTCGCGCTGCTGTCGCCGACGGTCGGGCGCAAGGCGCAGCTCTGGGGCCGGCGCCCGCTGCTGCTGATCGGGTTCGGCGCGCTGACGATCCGGGGCCTTCTGTTTGCGACCGTGCGCGATCCCTATCTGCTGGTCGCGGTGCAGGTGTTCGACGGCATCACGGCGGCGGTGTTTGCGGTGATGATCCCGCTGATCGTGGCCGACGTCGCCTTCGGCAGCGGCCATTTCAATCTGGCGCAAGGCATTGTCGGGACCGCGACCGGCATCGGGGCGTCCTTGAGCACGGCGCTTGGCGGCTATGTCAGCGACAAGTTCGGCAATGCCACCGCCTTCATCGGGCTGTCCGGCGTCGCCGCGACCGGGCTTTTGCTGATCCTCTTTGTGATGCCGGAAACCCGGCGCACCGGCATGATCGCGCCAAAGAAAATGGCCGGCTGAATAGCCGGCCAAGTGGGTGGGGGGGAAAAAGCGATCAGGCGTCGAGATTGTGCAGGCGCTGACGGTTGCGCAGCACGATCTGGCGGGCGCCGGAAAATCCCAAAATGCCCTGGGCGTGAAGCTGCGACAGCGCGCGCGACACGGTTTCCAGCGTCAGGCCGAGATAGTCGCCGATGTCGCGGCGGCACATCGGCAGTGCCATCATGCCGGCTACCGCAAGGCGGCGGTCCATCTCGAGCAGGAAGGTTGCGACGCGTTCCATCGCGGTCTTGCGTCCGAGCAGCAGCATGTGGTCCTCGGCGTGACATAGTTCGCCGGCGGTCATGGCCCAGAGCTTACGGGCGACCTGCACGTCGGTGCCGGCGGCCTTCTCCAGGCTCGCGCGCTTCACCAGGCGCACGGTCGTGTCGATGATGGCTTCAGCGGCGAGGCGGTGGCTGGGACCGGATTCAAGGCCGAACACGTCACCGGGAAGATGGAAGGAGCCGATCTGGCGGCGGCCGTCGGAGAGCAGCTTGTAGCTGCGCACCGCGCCGGTGACGACCTGGTAGACATATTCGGCCGGCTCGTCCTCGCCGTAGATCTCCTCGTCCTTGCGGTAGGAGAACTCGGTGGCGACGAGGCCGACATGGCCGGCGATCGCGCCGAACTGGTCGGAGACGGGATGGGCAGGGGCAATCTTGCCACGAATTTGCGTGTTGATCGCCTGGGTGTTGAGCGTCTCGGTCAGCATCTGCGCCATCTCCGTTTTGATGACGCTTTGGTACGCGGGTTCGGGCGCTTCGAAAATTTCGCGAGATATCTTAAGGGGGGGCCCTTACGTAGAATCCCTTAGGTCACGGGAACGCGTAGCCCGGATGGAGCGAAGCGAGGTTTGTCATCCCGGATTGCGCTGCGCTCCATCCGGGCTACGAAACTTCCCTAGTTGCCGCGGCCGCCCTGGATGGCGTGGCGGATGGACTTGACCAGGGTTTCGTCGAGAAGCGGCTTCAAAATCACGTCCTTGACGCCTGCGGCGGCCGCCCGGGCCGAGATATTCCCATCGGGATAGCCGGTGATCAGGATCACGGGCGTGCGCTCGTCGGACTGGCGCAACCGGCCGGCCAGCTCGATGCCGTTGATGTCGGGCATCTTGTAGTCGATCACGTAGCAGTCCGCCTCCTGCGCGCCGCTGGCATTCAGCAGCGCCGTCGCGTTCCTGAAGGTCCGCACGGCAAAGCCGTCCGTTTCCAACAGGAATTGCAGGGATCCCAGCACGGCGGCATCATCGTCGACCACGTAGACGGTGGGCTTTGCGGATGACGTCACTGGAAGCCGCTGACGGTGCGAGCCGATCTCGATCATCCCATCTGGCTAGCACGGCCCGGGAAAATGATTTTGACTTGCCTCAATCCGATTTGCCTCAATCCTTCAACATCCCGGCGCGCATCGCCAGCCGGACCAGCTCCGAGAGGCTGTTCGCCTGCATCTTGGTCATGACGTTGGCCCGGTAGACCTCGATGGTGCGGGGGCTGATGTCGTATTCACGGGCGATCAGCTTGTTGGAGAGGCCCGCGATCAGCCCTTCCACGACCTGGCGCTCGCGCGGGCTGAGGGAGGCGACGCGGGCGGCGATGTCCTGCGAGATCGCCTCGTTCTTCGCCGCCGGCTCGGCCTGGCGGATCGCCGTCTCGATCATGGTGGTGAGGCGATCGTCCTCGAATGGCTTCTCGAGAAAGTCGACCGCCCCCAACTTCATCGCCTCGACCGCGAGCGGCACGTCGCCATGGCCGGTCATGATCAGGATCGGGAACGGGCTTTGCTGCGCCTTCATCCGCTTCAACAGCTCGATCCCGTCGATTCCAGGCATGCGCACGTCGGAGACGACGCAGCCGAAGGCGAGGCCGGGCAGGACATCGAGGAAGGCTTGCGCATCGTCAAACAGGGTGACGCCGAAGCCGGAGGAATCCAGCAGGAAGTTCAGCGAGTCCCGCATCGCCTCGTCGTCATCGATGACGTAAACATGTCCCTTGGTCGTCATGGATCAATTCTCATCGGCTGCCGGGAGAGTGAAGCGGAATGTCGCGCCGCCTGATGGGTTGCTCTCGGCCCACATGCGTCCGCCGTGAGCCTCGATGATCGAGCGGCTGATGGACAGTCCCACGCCCATGCCGGTTTCCTTGGTGGTGAAGAAGGTCTGGAACAGGTTAGGAATGACGTCGCCCTGGAATCCGGAGCCGGTGTCGGACACCTCGACCTCGATCATGTCGTCGCCGACGCGGGTGTTGGCGACGACGAGCTCGCGCTGCGGCGACTGCGCCATCGCTTCCAGCGCGTTGCGGAACAGGTTGACCAGCACCTGCTGGATCTGCACGCGGTCGGCGAGCACGAGATCGGCGTCGGGATCGAGGCTGAAGCGGAGCTGCACGTTCTGCTCGCGCGCGCCGGCAAGCCCGAGCGCGCCGGCTTCCTCGATCAGCTTGGACAGGCTCTCGACCCGCTTCTCGGACTCGCCGCGGGAGACGAAGTCGCGCAGGCGGCGGATGATCTGGCCGGCGCGCAAGGCCTGCTCCGCGGCGCGATCCATCGCACTTTCGATCTTCGGCGTGTTGGGATCGGTGCTGCCGGCGAGCAGCCGCCGCGATCCCTTCATGTAATTGCTGATCGCCGCCAGCGGCTGGTTGATCTCGTGGGCAAGCGCCGAGGCCATCTCGCCCATCGCGGTCAGCCGCGAAACGTGGACGAGCTCGGACTGCAATTCCTGGAGCCGCGCCTGGGTCTGCTGGTGCTCGGTGAGGTCGCGGACGAAGCCGGTGAAATAGGGCTCGCCGCCGGACTGCATCTCGCCGATCGACAGGTGCATCGGGAAGGTCGTGCCGTCGCGGCGCTTGCCGGTCACGATGCGGCCGATGCCGATGATGTGCGGATCGTTCGTACTGCGATAGCGCGCGATGTAGCTGTCGTGGCGGGTGCGGTCGGGCTCCGGCATCAGGATGTTGACGTTCTGGCCGATCGCCTCCTGCTCGGACCAGCCGAACAGGCGCTCGGCGGCGGTGCTGAACAGTTGCATGACGCCGCGACCGTCGATGACGATCATGGCGTCGGGAATGGTGTGAAGGATCGAGCGGAGGTGGGTCTCACGCGTGCGCAGGGCTTCCTCGACCTGCTTCTCCTCGTCGATATCGAGGAAGATGCCACTGAGATGGCGCGCGACGCCGGAATCGTCTCGGATCAAGCCGGCGCGGGCCCTGATCCATTTGCCGCGGCCGGAATTGGCGGAAATCCTGAAGGAGACGTCGAAGCCGCCGCCATGCTCGGAGACCTGCTTGATCGCGTTCTCGACGCGCGCGCGGTCGCCGGGCTCGAGGCGCGACAGGAAGAGGTCGTAGCTTGCCGGCTGGCCCAGCTCGATACCGAGCAGCATCCTCGCGGTTTCCGACCACTCCAGCTCGCGCGTCGTGAGGTCGAGATCCCAGGTGCCGACGCCGAATCCCTCGATCCGGACCCGGAAATGCTCGCCGCGACTATCGTCTGGCGGATGCGTTACGCGGGTCGGCGACAATCGATGACTCCCATCTTCGCGCGGCGGGCGTGGTGCCGCGAACATGACCGCAATTTCGCCCATGGACCGGCCCGAGGCAAGTTCGGATGTCTGATTCCATTGGCGGATTTCACTCAAGGCCGCATCCGGCGATTTGATCTACCTCATCCTGCCTCGTCACGACGAGGCTAGATTTCGCGCCAGTTCATAGCTGTCCGGAGAATCCCCATGACTTACGCGACCGTGATGGTCAGCCTGACGCTCGATCAGTCCAACGAGGCGCGCCTTCAGGTCGCGGGCGAGCTCGCCGAGCGATTCGAGGCGGCCATGATCGGGGTTGCCGCAGCGCAGTTCGCGCCGCCGCTCTATTTCACCGACGGCGCTGAAGCCCAGAGCCTGATCGATCAGGAGGAAGCCTCCATCAGGAAGCGCCTTGCCGATCTGGAGGCGCAATTCCGTGCCGTCACCAAGGCGCGCGGCGGCCGCGTGGAGTGGCGCGGCGCCATGGATTTTCCGGCGCGTTTCGTGCTGGCGCAGGCGCGCTGCGCCGACATCATCGTCAGCGGCGGCCACAGCCCGGCCTTCTCCGACGCGTTCGCGCTCGCCAGCCCCAAGGACCTGGTGATGCAGTCCGGCCGCCCGCTTCTCGTCGTTCCCGATGAGGTCAACTGGCTCGACCTGCGCAGCGTGCTGGTGGCATGGAAGGACACGCCGGAGGCGCGGCGCGCGGTAGTCGATGCGCTGCCGATGCTGCGCAAGGCGAGGGACGTCACCATCGTCGAAATCCCGGAGCGCGATGACGACCGTTCGGCGGTGATGGCCGGCGTCACCGACGTTGCCGCCTGGCTCGCCCGTCACGGCGTCACCGCGAGCGCACGCGTCTCGGAGGCGGTGCGGAACGCAACCGCTGCCGCGCAGTTGGAGCAGGTCGCCGGCGACCTCGGGGCCGGCCTGATCGTGGCGGGCGCCTATGGTCATTCGCGCTTTCGCGAGCTGATCCTCGGCGGCGTCACCGAATATCTGGTCACGCAATCCGCCCGCAGCGTGCTGCTGTCGCACTGACGGCCGCCCGGCCCAAAAGCTAATCGAGGAGGACGCGCCGTGTACAAGTTTCTCGAGCAAACCGTCGACGGCTACATGACGCGCAACGTCAGGACAGCGCGGCGCGACCAGGACCTGCTCGCGCTCAGCGAGATGTTCGAGCGTGACGATTTCAACTCCTATCCGGTCGAGGACGACGGGCAGGTGGTCGGCATCGTCACCAAGTTCGACATCCTGAAGTGTTTCGCGTTCTCGCCGAGCCAGATGCTGCCGCACTATCGCGACCTGATGAGCCGCAGGATCGGCGACGTCATGATGCCCGAGTTCATCTATGTCAGCCCCGACACGCGGCTGACGCGCGTGCTCCAGATCATGGTCGAGCACCGCATCAGAAGCATCATCGTGCTCGACGGCGCCGAGAAGTTGGTCGGAATCATCGCCCGCGAGGACGTCATCAAGGCGCTGAAGGCGACGGCAAGGGAGTGACTTCTTCCTTCTCCCCTTGTGGGAGAAGGTGGCGCGAAGCGCCGGATGGAGGGTATGTCTCCGCGATCTCAAAAGAGAATTGGACTCGGGGAAGCATACCCCTCACCCGAGTGAGTCTGCCGCACGGTCCTTGCCGCCCTCTCCCGCATCCGCCTTCGCCAAGGCTTCGGCGGACATGAGGGGAGAGGGCACTTTAACTGGCGGCTCCGCAGAAATACGGAGCAGGCCTCAAATTGCCTGCCCAATACGTAGAGCCCAAACGTACATCTTGATTTCAATCAATTCCCCGCGAGGGCGGATGTGGTTTCTGGCGGCGTGGTCTTTCAGAGAGAATCCGCGATGCCCCAGCCCTCCA
Source organism: Bradyrhizobium sp. Mp27 (assembly GCF_029953005.1). Taxonomy (NCBI): domain Bacteria; kingdom Pseudomonadati; phylum Pseudomonadota; class Alphaproteobacteria; order Hyphomicrobiales; family Nitrobacteraceae; genus Bradyrhizobium; species Bradyrhizobium sp. Mp27. Next base: position 24,034 of record NZ_JASAUS010000042.1, read on the forward strand.
TCTCCAAATCGATGACAGCAGGTGAAAGCGGCCTGGCTGTCGTGTTCGCGGTCACCGCCTTCCTCTGCGTGATCGCCTCGGCCAAGGCGCTCGATTCGGCCTTTGCCTTCCACGCCGCGCTCAGCGCGGCGGCGAGCGTGGTTGTGGTCTTTGGCATCATCAACCGCTACTTCGATCGTCCGGCGGCGCTGCCGCCGGCGGAGATCAACGGCCGTCCCAACTACAACATGGGTCCGATCAAGTTCACCGCCGTCATGGCGATGTTCTGGGGCATTGCCGGCTTCCTCGTCGGCCTCATCATCGCCTCGCAGTTGGCGTGGCCCGCACTGAACTTCGATCTGCCCTGGACCAGCTTCGGCCGGCTGCGTCCGCTGCACACCTCCGCGGTGATCTTCGCCTTCGGCGGCAACGTGCTGATCGGCACGTCGCTCTATGTCGTGCAGAAGTCCTGCCGGGTGCGCCTTGCGGGCGACCTCGCGCCCTGGTTCGTCGTGATCGGCTACAATTTCTTCATCCTGATCGCCGGCACCGGCTATCTGCTCGGTGTCACCCAGTCGAAGGAATATGCCGAGCCGGAATGGTATGCCGACCTCTGGCTCACCATCGTCTGGGTCGTCTATCTGCTGGTCTTCCTTGCCACGATCATCAAGCGCAAGGAGCCGCACATCTTCGTCGCGAACTGGTTCTATCTCGCCTTCATCGTGACGATCGCGGTCCTGCATCTCGGCAACAATCCCGCGCTCCCCGTCTCGGTGTTCGGCTCGAAATCCTACGTCGCCTGGGGCGGCATCCAGGACGCGATGTTCCAGTGGTGGTACGGCCACAACGCGGTCGGCTTCTTCCTGACCGCCGGCTTCCTCGCCATCATGTACTACTTCATCCCGAAGCGCGCGGAGCGGCCGATCTATTCCTATCGGCTGTCGATCATCCACTTCTGGGCGCTGATCTTCCTCTACATCTGGGCCGGCCCGCATCATCTGCACTACACGGCGCTGCCGGACTGGACGCAGACGCTCGGCATGACCTTCTCGATCATGCTGTGGATGCCCTCCTGGGGCGGCATGATCAACGGTCTGATGACGCTGTCGGGTGCCTGGGACAAGCTGCGCACCGATCCCGTGCTGCGCATGCTCGTAGTCTCCGTCGCCTTCTACGGCATGTCGACCTTCGAAGGCCCGATGATGTCGATCAAGGTGGTGAACTCGCTCAGCCACTACACCGACTGGACCATCGGCCACGTGCATTCCGGCGCGCTCGGCTGGGTCGGCTTCGTCTCCTTCGGCGCGCTCTACTGCCTGGTGCCGTGGGTGTGGAATCGCAAGGGCCTCTACAGCCTGAAGCTCGTCAACTGGCACTTCTGGATCGCGACCCTCGGCATCGTCCTCTACATCTCGGCGATGTGGGTGTCCGGCATCCTGCAGGGCCTGATGTGGCGCGCCTACACCTCGCTCGGCTTCCTCGAATATTCCTTCATCGAGAGCGTCGAGGCGATGCATCCCTTCTACATCATCCGCGCCGCCGGCGGCGGGCTGTTCCTGATCGGCGCGCTGATCATGGCCTACAATCTCTGGATGACCGTTCGCGTCGGCGAACAGGAAGTCCAGATGCCCGTCGCGCTTCAGCCGGCGGAATGAGGAGCCTTCCATGTCGTTCTGGACACGCCACCAAATCTTCGAAAAGAACTCGATCGTCCTGATCGTCGGCATTTTGCTGGTGATCGCGATCGGCGGTCTCGTCGAGATCACCCCGCTGTTCTACCTCAAGAGCACGATCGAGGCGGTCGACGGCGTCAGGCCCTACACGCCGCTGGAGCTTGCTGGCCGCAACGTCTATGTCCGCGAAGGCTGCTATCTCTGTCATTCGCAGATGATCCGCCCGCTGCGCGACGAGGTCGAGCGCTACGGCCACTTCTCGCTCGCCGCCGAGAGCATGTACGACCACCCGTTCCAGTGGGGCTCGAAGCGCGCCGGTCCGGATCTCGCCCGCGTCGGCGCCAAATATTCCGACGACTGGCACGTGACCCATCTGACCAACCCGCGCGCGATCGTGCCGCAGTCGGTGATGCCGGGCTATCCGTTCCTGAAACAGACCGAGGTCGATCCCGATACGATCGCCGACCACATGAAGACGCTCAAGGCCATCGGCACGCCCTACACCGACGACCAGATTGCGAACGCAGGCGCCGATCTAAAGGCCCAGGCCGATCCCGACAATGCCGGCTCCGACGCCTTCGGCAAGCGCTACGCCAAGGCCGTCGTGCGCAATTTCGACGGCAAGGCCGGCGCGCCGACCGAGATGGACGCGCTGATCGCGTACCTGCAGATGCTCGGCACGCTGGTCGACTTCAAGCTCTACAACGAGAAAGCCAATCTTCGCTGAGAAGGCATCAACGATGAAAGCCATCCTGACACTCGACAATCTCGCGTCCGGTCTCGTGACCACGATCTGGACGCCGGTGTTCGTCGCGATCTTTCTCGCGATCATCGCCTACGCATTATGGCCGCGCAACAAGGCCGCTTTCGACGAAGCGGCGCGCCTGCCGTTGCGGGAGGAGTAAGAGATCATGACCGATCATCATGGCGACATCGATTCCGTCACCGGCAAGTCCACGACCGGACATGAGTGGGACGGCATCAAGGAGCTCAACACGCCGCTGCCGCGCTGGTGGGTGATCTCATTCTACCTCACCATCGTCTGGGCGATCGGCTACTGGATCGTCTATCCGGCCTGGCCGCTGATCTCCAGCAATACCACGGGCCTGTTCGGCTATTCCTCGCGCGCCGACGTCGCGGTCGAGCTCGCCAATCTCGAGAAGATCAGGGGTGACAAGATGGCGGCGCTGGGCGCGGCTTCGCTCGCCGACATCGAGAAGGACCCGGCCTTGCTGGCGCTGGCGCGGGCCAAGGGCAAGACCGTGTTCGGCGACAATTGCGCGCCGTGCCACGGCTCAGGCGGCGCCGGCGCAAAAGGCTTTCCGAATCTCAACGACGATGACTGGCTGTGGGGCGGCACGCTCGACCAGATCATGCAGACCATCCAGTTCGGCGCGCGTTCCGGCCATGCCAAGGCGCATGAGGGCCAGATGCTCGCCTTCGGCAAGGATGGCGTGCTGAAGGGCGACGAGATCGTCACGGTCGCCAATTACGTGCGGTCGCTGTCGGGCCTCTCGACCCGCAAGGGCTTTGATGCCGCCAAGGGCGAGAAGATCTTTGCGGAGAATTGCGTCGCCTGCCACGGTGACGGCGGCAAGGGTAACCCGGAGATGGGCGCCCCGAATCTGACCGACAAGATCTGGCTCTACGGTTCTGACGAAGCGAGCCTGATCGAGACCATCAGCCTGGGTCGCGCCGGTGTGATGCCGGCCTGGGAAGGGCGGCTCGATCCCGCCACCATCAAGGCGATGGCGGTCTATGTCCACTCGCTGGGCGGTGGCAAATAGCCTGCTCGCGACAAGCGGGGGCGAACAAAAGCGTCCCCGCTTGAGCTGGATCAACTGACGCGCTCGCGCCGGGTCTAGGTTTAATCGCACCTTTTCGAGAAGCTTCTTGGCGATGAACAAGACCGTGAACCCGAACGACCTCACATCGAACGATGACAACGGGCCGCTCTACGTAGCCCAGAAGAAGGTGTATCCCCAGAGCGTCTCCGGTACGTTCCGCCGCGTCAAATGGGGCCTGATGGCGTTCTGCCTCGGCGTCTACTACTTCCTGCCGTTCGTGCGCTGGAATCGCGGCATCGGTGCTCCCAGCCAGGCGGTGCTGATCGATCTTCCCAACAGCCGCTTCTACTTCTTCTTCATCGAGCTGTGGCCGCAGGAGGTCTACTACTTCACCGGCCTGCTGATTGTCGCCGCCGTGGCGCTGTTCCTGATGAACTCGGTCGGCGGCCGCATCTGGTGCGGCTATCTCTGTCCGCAGACGGTGTGGACCGATCTGTTCTACGCGGTCGAGCGGCTGGTCGAGGGCGACCGGCGCGAGCGGATGAAGAAGGACAAGTCGTCCGATCCGATGAAGCTGGAGCGCATCTCCGAGATCGTGCTCAAGCATTCGATCTGGCTTCTGATTGCCTGGTGGACCGGCGGCGCCTGGGTGCTCTATTTCAACGACGCGCCGACGCTGGTGAAGGAGCTCGTCACCTTCCAGGCGCCGATGATCGCCTATATCTGGATCGGCATCCTGACGGCGACGACCTATGTGCTCGCCGGCTTCATGCGCGAGCAGGTCTGCACCTATATGTGCCCGTGGCCGCGCATCCAGGCGGCGCTCACCGACGAATGGGCGCTCAACGTCACCTATCGCTACGACCGCGGCGAGAAGCGCACCTCGGTGAAGAAGGCGATCGAGCTGCGTGCGCTCGGCGAACATGTCGGCGACTGCGTCGACTGCTATCAATGCGTCGCGGTCTGCCCGACCGGCATCGACATCCGCAACGGACCGCAGCTCGAATGCATCCAGTGCGGGCTCTGCATCGATGCCTGCGACAACGTGATGACCAAGATCGGCCGGCCGAAGCGGCTGATCGGCTACGACAACGACATCAACATCCAGCGCCGCCAGGAAGGCAAGGCGCCGGTCTACCGCATCGTCCGGGCCCGCACCGTCGCCTATAGCGCGATCATCGCGGCGGTCGGCGGCATCATGATCTACACGCTCGCGACCCGCAGCCTGCTCGACGTCAACGTGCTGCACGACCGTAATCCGGTCGCGGTCAGGCTCAGCGACGGCTCGATCCGCAATGCCTATACGGTGCGGCTCTTGAACAAGAGCGGCTATGACCGCGTCATCGCGATCGACGCCAACGGTCCGGCCAACCTGACTACGCATGTCGTCGGCATCGATTCCGTGACGCCCGATAGGCCGATGATCGTGATCCCGCGCGACTCCACCAGCGAGCTTCGCCTGCTCGTCACCGCGCCGGCGGAAAGCAATCCGGAAAAGTCGGTTCCCGTTCGCTTCCACGTCACCGACATCGGGCTCGGCGAGGTCGCCACCGCCACCGACAACTTCGTCTCGCCCTAGGATCAGGAGACTGCCATGGCCACCCAGCCGCTGACCGGAACAAAAGTGTTCCTGATGCTGGTCGCCTTCTTCGGGCTCGTGATCGGCGTCAACGTGACCATGATGAAGCTCGCGATCGCGACGCTGCCCGGCACCGACGTCGACAGCCCCTATGCCGCGGGCCTCACCTATGACCGCGAGATCTCGGCAGCACAGGACCAGGCCGCGCGCAACTGGAAGGTCAGTGCCCATATCGAGCGCCGCGCTGATGGTGCTGCCACGCTTCAGGTCGAGGCGCGCGATGCGAGCGGCCAGCCGGTGAGCGGGTTGAAATTCGGCGGCCGCCTGGAGCGGCCGACCGACAAGCGCGCCGATCTCGCAGTCGAGCTGTCGGAAGCCGGCATCGGCATCTATCGCGGCAATGCCGCGTCGGTTGCGCCGGGGCAGTGGGATCTCGTGATCGAAGGCGAGGCGCGCGGGACACGCGTGTTCATGTCGCGCAACCGCGTGATCCTGAACTGAGGGACATGGTCATGCAGGTCACGCGGGATTTTTCTCATTACGTCCGGGCCGCGGGCGAGGGTATCAAGCACATCGATCTCGCGGTCGAGGGCGTTCACTGCGCCGGCTGCATGGCCAAGATCGAGCGCGGACTGTCGGCCATCCCCGACGTCACGCTGGCGCGCGTGAATCTCACCGACCGCCGCGTCGCGCTGGAGTGGAAGCAGGACACGCTCGATCCTAGCAGGTTCATCGATCGCCTCGAGGAACTCGGCTACAAGGCCTATCCTTACGAGACCGAGAGTGCGGAAGCGACGGAAGTTGCGGAATCGCGCTTCCTGCTGCGCTGCCTCGGCGTCGCCGCGTTCGCCACCATGAACGTGATGATGCTGTCGATCCCGGTGTGGTCGGGCAACGTCTCGGACATGCTGCCGGAGCAGCGCGACTTTTTCCACTGGCTGTCGGCGCTGATCGCGCTGCCGGCGGCAGCCTATGCCGGCCAGCCGTTCTTCCGTTCGGCGTGGCGCGCGCTGTCGGCCAAGACCACCAACATGGACGTGCCGATCTCGATCGGGGTGTGCCTTGCGCTCGGCATGTCCGTGGTCGAGACAATCCATCACGCCGAGCACGCCTATTTCGACGCGGCGATCATGCTGCTCACGTTTCTTCTGGTCGGCCGCTTCCTCGACCAGAACATGCGGCGGCGGACCCGCGCGGTCGCCGGCAATCTCGCCGCGCTGAAGGCGGAGACGGCGGCCAAGTTCGTCGGGCCCGACGAGATTTCGCAGGTCCCCGTCGCGGCGATCCATCCCGGCGACATCGTGCTGCTGCGGCCCGGCGAGCGTTGCGCCGTCGACGGCACGGTGATCGAGGGGCGTTCCGAGATCGACCAGAGCCTGATCACCGGCGAAACGCTGTATGTCACGGCGGAGCAGGGCACGGCGGTCTATGCCGGCTCGATGAACATCTCCGGCACGCTGCGGGTGCGGGTCTCGGCGGCCTCGGAGGCGACGCTGCTCGCCGAGATCACGCGGTTGCTGGACAACGCGCTGCAGGCGCGCTCGCGCTACATGCGGCTCGCAGATCGCGCCTCCCGGCTCTACGCGCCGGTGGTGCATGCGACGGCGCTGATCACCATTTTGGGCTGGGTCATTGCGGGGGCCGGCTGGCACGATGCGATCGTGACCGGCGTGGCTGTGCTGATCATCACCTGTCCCTGCGCGCTCGGGCTCGCGATCCCGACCGTACAGACGGTGGCCGCGGGCGCCATGTTCAAAGCGGGCGTGCTGCTCAATTCAGGCGACGCCATCGAGCGGCTGGCCGAAGCCGACCACGTCATCTTCGACAAGACCGGCACGCTGACGCTGCCCGATCTCGAAGTGATGAACGCGGCCGACATTCCCGTCGACATTTTTGAACTTGCCGGGCGGCTCGCACTGTCGAGCCATCATCCGGTCGCCGCTGCCGTTGCGCTGGCCGCGGGTGCAAGGTCGCCGATCGTTGGTGCGGTCGAGGAGGCCGGGCAGGGCGTGCGCGCTGTGGTGGACGGTGTCGAGATCCGTCTTGGCCGTCCGTCCTTCTGCCGCGCCGAGGCGCTGGTTGGCAGCGCCACACTCGATCCCGAAGCCTCCATCGTGGCTTTCAGCAAAGGGACTGAAAAATTCATCCTCTCGGTGCGCCAGGGTCTGCGCCCGGACGCGCAGGCCGTGATCGCGGCGCTGAAGGCGCGCAATATCGGCATCGAGATTCTCTCCGGCGACCGTGAGCCTGCGGTGATCGCGGCGGCCCATGCGCTGGGCATCGCCGAATGGCGCGCCGGCGTCACGCCGGCCGACAAGATCGCGCGGATCGAGGAACTGAAGCAGCGCGGCGCCAAAGTGCTGATGGTCGGCGACGGCATGAACGACGCGCCTTCGCTGGCAGCCGCCCATGTCTCGATGTCGCCGATCTCGGCCGCGCATCTCAGCCAGGCGACCGCCGATCTCGTCTTCCTCGGCCGGCCGCTGGCGCCTGTCGTCGCCGCGATCGATTCTGCGCGCAAGGCGCTGCACCTGATGCGGCAGAACCTCTGGCTGGCGATCGGCTATAACGTCCTCGCCGTGCCGGTGGCGACCAGCGGCGTGGTGACGCCCCTGATCGCGGCGGCCGCCATGAGCGGGTCGTCGATCCTGGTGATGCTGAATTCACTGAGGGCGCGCAGTGCGTCACGGGAGACCGTGTGATGGAAATCCTGGTGATCCTGGTGCCGCTGGCGCTGATGCTCGGAGGAGCGGGCCTCGTCGCCTTCCTCTGGTCGCTGCGCAGCGGCCAATATGACGATCTCGACGGCGCGGCCTGGCGCGCCATCGCGGACGACGAGCCGCCGCAGGACGCCCCGGTCAAGCGTTAACACTCCATTGGTTCCGCGCAGCCCTTTTCGGACATGGTCGCTGGACGGCCGGCGGTCGCCGGGCGTAACAATGCCGGAGGATTTTGCGTAGAAGCGACGGGGCAGGCTCTCCGGAGCAGGAGCGTGACGAGCATGCAGAAAGATGTCGGAATGTGCGGGCCTAACGATCTGCCGGGACAGGTCGTGCTGGTGCTGCAGGGCGGCGGTGCGCTCGGCTCCTACCAGGCGGGCGTCTACCAGGCCCTGCACGAGGCCGGGATCGAGCCGGACTGGGTCATCGGCACCTCGATCGGCGCCATCAACGGGAGCCTGATCGCCGGTAATGCGCCGGAGAACAGGCTCGCGCGCCTGAAGGAGTTCTGGAAGCGGATGGAGCAGAATCCGGTCTGGGCTCTGGGTGGCGCCTTTCCCGACTTCAACGAGAAGCTCACCTATTTGTCGACCGTCACCAACGGCATTCCCGGCTTCTTCCGGCCCAACCTGCTGGCGCATGCGGGAGATTCCTTTCCGCTCGGCGCCGATCACGCCGGCTTCTATTCGACCGCGCCGCTGGAGAAGACGCTGAGCGAGCTGGTCGATTTCGATCTCGCCAATCGCTGCGTGCCGCGACTGACGGTCGGTGCGGCCCATGTCGGCACCAGCGAAATGCGCTATTTCGACAGCCGCGACGGCGAACTGACGGTGAAGCATGTCATGGCTTCGGGCGCGCTGCCGCCGGCTTTTCCGGCGGTGCGCATCGATGGCGACCTTTATTGGGACGGCGGCATCCTGTCGAACACGCCGACGGAGGCCGTGTTCGACGACAATCCACGCAGGGATTCGCTGATCTTCTCCGTGCATCTGTGGAATCCCGTCGGCGCCGAGCCGACCACGATGGCGGAGGTCTTGAACCGCCATAAGGACGTGCAGTACTCCAGCCGCATCGCGAGCCAGATCGTGCGGCAGCAGCAGGCCCATCGCCTGCGCCACGTCATCAACCAGCTTGCCGCGCGGTTGCCCGAGAACGAGCGCAACGATCCCGCGGTGAGGGAGCTGATGAGCTACGGCTGTCCGACCCGCATGCATGTGGTGCGACTGCTGGCGCCGCAGCTCGATCGCGAAACCCATACCAAGGATATCGACTTCAGTCCGTCAGGCATTACGCGGCGCTGGCATGCGGGCTACGCCCACACGAGGTCGGTGCTGGCGCGAAGGCCGTGGATCGGCGAATTCGATCCGCTCGCCGGCGTGGTGCTGCACGAGCATATGGACGAGATGCCGATGGCGGCGGAGTAGGGCCGCGTCCGCTTTCATCGAATTGCCACAGGCCCTGCGGATTGTCGGTCGTCGTCCGCTCTTGAGAGGCCCTGCAGTTGGTATCCGGGAACGATCTGGAATTGGCCTTGGGGCGGGTCCGCGCCGACGCCGCGGGACCGGTTGCCGGCGTGTTCGGTCCTGACACGGTGACATGGCGGATCGACCGGGAGGCCGTCATCTTTCTCGGCGCCGGCCGCGCGCTGTTGTTGCAGCTGGCGCATCCCTGGGTCGCGGCCGCCATCGCGGAGCATTCGCGGACCCTTGCCGATCCGATCGGCCGCTTCCACCGTACCTTCGACATCGTCTTTGCCATGGTGTTCGGCTCGCTCGACCGGGCACAGTTGTCGTCGCGGCAATTGCATCGGCGCCACAGCATGATCGTCGGCGAGATGCCCGAGGCCGTCGGTCCGTTCGCGGCAGGCTCGCGCTACTGCGCCAACGACATTCCGTCGCTGCGCTGGGTTCATGCGACGCTGGTCGAGACCGCGGTGATGGCGCATGACCTGGTCCTGCCGCCGCTCTCGGCGGAGGAGCGCGAGCGCTACTGGAGTGAGAGCCGGATGTTCGGCGCCTTGTTCGGATTGACGGCGGACGATTTGCCCGCGGACTGGTCCGGCTTTGCGGCCTACACCGCGGCGATGGTGCAGTCGGACACGCTGACCGTCAGCCCGGCGGCGCGCGAGATCGCCGCACAGATCCTTGGCGGCGCGCGTCCGTGGTTGCGACCACCGCGATGGTATCGCGCGCTCACCGCGAGTTTGTTGCCGGAGCGCCTGCGAGCGGGCTTCAGGTTTGAATTCGACGAGCGCGACAGGCGGGCAGCCGACAATGCGCTGAGATGGATCAGGCGCGTCTATCCCAAACTGCCGGACCGGCTGCGCTATGTCGGTCCCTACCAGGAAGCGCAGGCACGGCTGCGGGGCGAGCCGCAGCCCGACTGGATGACCCGGTGTCTCAACCGCGCCTGGATCGGGCGGCCGCAAATGGATGTGCGCGGGAAGGGGTGATGGCCTCCACTCTTAGGGTGACGGGCGATAGAGTGGCGCGCACTCTCTCCACATCGTCATTGCGAGCGCACCGAAGCAATCCAGACTATCGCCGCGGAGACAGTCTGGATTGCTTCGTCGCTTCGCTCCTCGCAATGACGGAGCGCGTGGGAACGCCTCAGCCTCACACCGAGGCCAGCTTCCGATACAGCGCGCTGTAGCTCCCGGCCGAGATGCTCCAGGAGAACGATCGCCCCATCGCGCTGCGACGCATGGAGTCGAGCTGGTCATGCGCAACGAAAGCCGAGAAGGCGCGGCGGACGCCGCCGAGGAAGGATTCGTGCGAGGGTCTTGAGAACAGGAAGCCGGTCTCGCCGTCGGTGATGGTCTCGGCGAGGCCACCGGTCTGGTGACCGATCGGCAGCGAGCCGAAACGCTGGGCGTACATCTGGCTGAGGCCGCACGGTTCGAAGCGTGACGGCATCAATGTGAAATCGCTGCCCGCGAAGATGCGCCGCGCCTGGGCGTCGTTGAAGCCGATCGTGACCCCGATCGCGTCGGGGCGGCGGCGATGCGCGTCGATCAGCGCCTGCTCGAGTGCGGGCTCGCCGGAGCCGGTGACCACGATCTGTCCGCCGGCATCGATGATCTCGTCGGCGGCCGACAGCACGAGGTCGATACCCTTCTGGTGCACCAGGCGTGCGACGATCGCGAACATCGGCCCGCGCGAGACCGCCAGGCCAAACTGCTTGCGGATATAATCCGCATTGGCCTTCTTGCCGACCCAGTCGCCGGCGCCGAACTGCTGGGCCAGCTGGGAGCAGGAGCGAGGGTCCCAGCTCTCGTCGATGCCGTTGAGGATGCCGGTGAGCTCGGCCGCGTCGGAGCGGACACGAAGCAGGCCTTCGAGACCGCAGCCGAATTCCTCCGTCGTGATCTCGCGTGCATAGGTGCCGCTGACGGTGGTGAGGTGCGAGGCATAGACCAGCCCGGCCTTGAGGAAGGAGAGCTGGTCGTAGAACTCGACGCCGTCGATATGGAAGGAGCTCTCGGGGACGCCGATCCGCCGGAGCGAGTCCTTCGGGAAGAGTCCTTGGTAGGCGAGGTTGTGGATGGTCAGGATCGACGGCAGCTTGGCGCCGCGCCAGGCGAGGTAGGCCGGCACGAGCGAGGCCTGCCAGTCATTGGCATGGATCAGGTCTGCTGCCCAATTCTTGTCCAGCTTGCCCATGGCCAGCTCAGCGGCTGCCGAGGCAAAGCGCGCAAAGCGGATGTCGTTGTCCGGCCAGTCGTGTCCGGACTCGTCGCCATAGGGATTGCCGGGCCGGTCGTAGAGTTGTGAGCACAACAGCACATAGACCGGCAGCCCGTCCTTGGTCGCAGCCCGGCCGAGCGAGCAGGCCGGCATCTCCGCAAACGCCGCGCAGCGGCCAACGATCTGAATATGCGTGAGTTGTTCGATGATGTCGCGGTAGCCGGGCAACATGACCCGGATATCGGCGAGAGGGCGAAGCGCCCTGGGAAGTGCAGCGGAAACGGCGCCGAGTCCGCCAACGCGGACGAAATCGTCCATCTCGGTTGTGACGAACAAGACCCTCAAGAACAGCTGCCCTCTTCCGATCCCGTTTATTGCTATGCAAGAACGGGTCCAGTTGTCCTGGAATTCCCAAGCCCGCCCGTGAGACGCGTCCGTTCGGTAAAGACTTTCCTACTCACCCGCCGCCCTCTAGGGTCGGCGCATCAACAAGAGAGAAATTCGATAGTTCCTAAGAGGCCGAGGGGCGCAGCAGGCATGCCGTTAGCAGATAAGCATGAGGGGACGACGACAAAGGCCTTCGCGGGCCTCAGGGTCCTGGATTTTTCGACCACCATCGCCGGTCCCCATTGTGCGCGGATGCTTGCCGACATGGGCGCCGAGGTCATCAAGATCGAGACCGGCGGCGGCGAGACGATGCGCACCCGGCCGCCGCTGCGCAAGGGGTGCAGCACCGTATTCGGCCAGCTCAACGTCGGCAAGAAAAGCGTCGTGCTCGATCTCAAGTCCGAGGAGGGCAAGGAGGCGGTGCGCCGGCTCGCCGCGACCGCCGATATCCTGGTCGAGAACTTTCGCCCCGGCGTGATGCACCGGCTGCGGCTCGACTACGACCGCCTGTGCCCGGTCAATCCAAAGCTGATCTATTGCTCGATCTCGGGCTACGGCCAGACCGGTCCCTCGGCGGAGCTGCCGGCCTACGCGCCGGTGATCCATGCGGCCTCCGGCTACGACATGGCGCATCTCGCCTATCAGCCCGGCCGCAGCCGTCCCGATTATTGCGGCATCTACCATGCCGATGTCGTCACCGGCACCTACGGTTTCGGCGCGATTGCGTCGGCGCTCTATCAGCGCACGGTGACCGGGCAGGGCCAGCACATCGACGTCTCCATGCTGGAAGCGATGCTGACCTTGACGGTGATCGAGCTGCAGAGCTCGCAATTCGCGGTGAAGCCACCGCCGCGCCCGATGTTCGGGCCGACCGAGACGGCCAATGGCTATGTCATGATCACGGTCGCGAGCGAGAAGACGTTCCAGTGCCTGATGGGCGTGATCGGCCGCTCCGAATGGATTTCCGATCCGCGCTTCTCCACCTACGCCGCGCGCCGCGAGAACTGGGCCGACATGATGGACGGCGTCGAGGCCTGGTCGCGGCCGCTCACGACCGACGCGTGTCTTGTCGCGCTTGGCGCGGCCGGTGTGCCGGCCTCGGCCTATCGCACCGTGTCCGAGGCGCTGGCCGATCCGCAACTCGCGCACCGGCAGGCGCTCTCGTCCGTCGAGGACGAGGGTGGCTCGTTCCAGGTGCTCAATCTGCCGTTCCGGATGTCGGGCGCCGACACCACGCCCGCCAAGCCATGGCCGTGCTCGGCGAGCACACGGACGCATTGCGCGAGGAGATCGGCCTCGCTGGCGATGCGCCAATTCCGTCAGGCAAAACGGCTGCGACAAACTGAGCGCATCGCAGCACCACTACAGCGTTTGATCACTCGCGTGTTTCTCTTGCCGTGGCGAACATTTATCGCCAAGCTCGCCTCCGAGTCATTCAACGATCCGAAACATCGGACGAGGGATCCCGGGAGGAACCATGACGAACCTTGCTGCCGCGGCGCGCAAACACGCGCCGATTTTCCTTGTTGCGGCATTTTCTCTACTTCCGCCGGCCGAGCCGGCACAGGCGCAGAAGGCGGGCGGCAGCATCACCGTCGGTCAGGAGCTGGAGATTACGGGCTTCGATCCGCTCAAGGTCGGGGTCTACGACACCTCGACCTTCACCGCCGCGGCCGCGATCTTCGATACGCTCACCACGCTCGACGACAAGGGCGAGGCCGCGCCAAAGCTGGCAGTGTCCTGGACCCATTCCGACGATTACAAGAGCTGGACCTTCAAGCTGCGCCAGGGCGTGAAATTCCACGACGGCACGCCGTTCAATGCGCAAGCCTTCAAGGAGAACTTCGATCGGCAGAAGGACCCCGCCAACAAGTGCCGCTGCGCCTTCTACATCACCAACGTCAAGGAAGTGCTGGCGCCCGACGAATATACTGTCGTCTACAATCTCACCGATCCTTCCGTGAACCTGCCGGCAACGAACACCATCCAGAGCCAGAACAACGTCGTGCATTCGCCGACGGCGTGGAAGACCAAGGGCGACGACTACAATCGCAATCCCGTCGGCACCGGTCCCTACATCCTGAAATCATGGACGGCCGGCGATCGCATGGTTCTGGAGAAGAACCCGGGCTACTGGGACAAGGGCCGTCCCTATCTCGACCGCATCATCCTGAAGCCGCTGCCCGACGCGCAGTCGCGTTTCGCCTCGCTGCAATCGGGCGAGGCCGACATCATCTGGGACGACGAGAACGACGCCGACAACATCATGAAGGCGCAGAAGGACCCCAAGCTCACCGTGCACACCTACAAGGGCTCGGGCGCGCAGGTCTATGCCTTCAACACCAAGGTGGCGCCGTTCGACGACGTCCGGGTGCGGCAGGCGCTGGTGATGGCGATCGACCGCCCGAAGATGTCGCAGGCGATCAGCAACGGCCTGAGCCGGCCCGCGACCAATCCCTACGGCGACGGCTCCTGGGTCAAGTGCAAGGACGACGGCGCGCTGCTGTTCGATGTCGAGAAGGCCAAGGCACTGATCAAGGATTATGGCAAGCCGGTCGAGTTCAAGACGATGGTGACCGCGACGCCCCGCGGCCGCATGATCGGCCAGGTGCTCCAGCAATTCTGGAAGCGCGCCGGCGCCAACATGGAGATCGAGCAGGTCGACCAGGCCACCATTCCGCCACGCGCGTTCATGCGTCAGTTCCAGCTCATACCCTGGCGCATCGTCGACCTCGCCGATCCCGATCCGCAGATGTATGCGAACTTCCGCAGCGGCAGCCCGCTGGCGCTGGCCAACTTCGCCGATCCGGAGCTCGACCGGCTGCTCGACCACTCCCGCGTCACCGCCGATCCCGCCGCGCGTACCGAGGATTATTGCGCGATCAGCCGCCTGATCAACAAGGAGGCGATCTGGTTCTGGACCTTCCAGAACACCTATTATGCGCTGTCGAGCGCCAAGCTGAAGGGCTTTCCAAAGATCTACAACGGCGTGATCGACGTCTCCTCCACCTGGCTGGAATGACCGCGCGATGCTGAACTTCGTCGTGCGGCGGCTCCTTGCCATCCTGCCGGTGCTGCTCGCCGTCTCGCTGCTCACCTTCCTGATCGCCGCGTTGCTGCCGGGCGACCTTGCCTATGTCATCCTCGGCGATCAGGCGACGCCGGAGAATGTCGCGGCGTTGCGCCGTGACATGGGGCTCGACCAGCCGCTGTGGTGGCGTTATCTGAGCTGGCTCGGTCACGTCCTGCAGGGCGATCTCGGCCGCTCCTTCCGCACCGGGCAGACGGTATTGCAGGCGGTGGCCGAGCGCATTCCGGTCTCGCTCGAGCTGATGCTGATGGCCGAATTCATCGGGCTCCTGATCGGCGTGCCGCTCGCGATCGCCTGCGCCGCGCGTGCCGGTGGCGCCTTCGACCGCTTCATGACCGGCAGTGCCTTCGCCATGCTGTCGATGCCGTCGTTCCTGATGGCGATTTTGTTGATCTATCTGTTCGCGGTCGAGCTGCGCTGGCTGCCGGCGACCGGCTATGTGCCGTTCACCGAGGAGCCGCTGTCGAACCTGCGCTTCTTCGTGCTGCCGGCGCTGACGCTGGCGCTGGCTGAATGGCCTGGCATCATGCGGGTGTTGCGCTCCGACATGATCGCGACCCTGCAGGAGGACTATATCGCGCTCGCCAAGGCCAAAGGCCTCAAGCCGGCGCGCATCCTGTTCGTGCATGCGCTGAAGCCATCGTCGCTGACGCTGGTGACGGTGACAGGCATCAACATCGGTCGCCTGCTGGGCGGCACGCTGATCGTGGAATCGATCTTCGCGCTGCCGGGCATCGGCCGCCTGCTGGTCGGCGCGATCTACACCCGCGACCTCGTCATCCTCCAGGGCGTGGTGCTGCTGGTCGCCTGCGGCTTCGTCATCGTCAATTTCATCGTCGATATGCTCTACGCCGTGCTCGATCCGAGGATCCGCCATGGCCACGCTTGAGCTGTCGATGCAGGACGAGGTGGTCTCCGAGCCGGTTCGGCGCCGGCGCAAGCTCGGCATTCTGTTCTGGTTCGCAAGCGCCTGGCTCGCGATTGTCCTGACGCTCGCGATCCTCGCGCCGGTGCTGCCGCTGCAGAATCCTGTAGACATGGACATGCTGGAGCGCCGTGCGGCGTTCTCCGGGGAACACTGGCTCGGCACCGACGGGCTCGGCCGCGACGAATTCGCCCGCCTGATCTTTGGGGCACGCGTCTCGCTGACGGTCGGGCTGATCGCGCCGATGATCAGCCTTGCGCTGGGCGGCGCGCTTGGTCTCCTCGCCGGCTATTTCCGCGGCCGGTTCGAGACGCTGGTGGTCGGCAGCATGGACGTGCTGCTGGCCTTTCCGCCGCTGATCTTCGCGCTCGCGGTGACTGCCTATCTCGGCCAGTCGATTCCAAATCTCACCCTGATCCTCGGCGTGCTCGGCATTCCCGCCTTCATGCGCGTGGCGCGCGCGGCCACGCTGACGCTGGCGCGGCGCGAGTTCGTGATCGCGGCCGAGGCGCTCGGCGCCAGTCATGCGCGCATCCTGCTGCGCGAGCTGCTGCCGAACGTGATCCTGCCGCTGCTGGCCTTCTTCCTGCTCGGCGTTGCCGTCACCATCGTGGTCGAGGGCGCGCTGTCCTTCCTCGGGCTCGGCGTGCCGCCGCCGATGGCGAGCTGGGGCAGCATGATCGGCGAAGGGCGCGACAGCCTCGACGTCGCGCCGCGGCTGGCCTTCCTGCCGGCAACCGCGCTGTTCTTGACCGTGCTGGCCTTCAACCTGGTCGGCGACACCTTGCGGGCGCTGACCGACCCGCGTCAGGGGGCGCTGTGAGCGCGCCGCTTCTCACCATCGCGGATGTGGCGGTCGAACTGCCGACCCCGCGCGGCAATTTGCGCGCCGTGGATCATGTCGACCTGTCGCTGGAAGCGGGCCGTACGCTCGGCATCGTCGGCGAATCCGGCTGCGGCAAGACCATGCTATCGCGCGCGGTGCTTCAGCTCTTGCCGAAGAAGGCGAAGCTGACCGGACGCGTGATGTTCGACGGCCAGGATCTGGTGCGGCTTGACTCCGAGCGTCTGCGGCGCCTGCGCGGGCGCGACCTCGCGGTCGTGTTCCAGGACCCCATGACCTCGCTCAACCCGGTGCTGACCATCGGCACCCAGCTGATGGAGACGATCCAGGAGCATCTCGAGCTCGACGCGCCGGCGGCGCGGAAGCGCAGCATCGAGCTGCTCGCCGCCGTCGGCATCCCGGCGCCGGAGCAGCGGCTCGCGCAATATCCGCATCAATGTTCCGGCGGCATGCGCCAGCGCATCGCGATTGCGATCGCGCTGTCCTGCGAGCCGAAACTGTTGATTGCGGACGAGCCGACCACGGCGCTCGACGTCACGATCCAGGCGCAGATCCTCGACCTGCTGGCGCGCGAGCAGCGCCGCCGCCACATGGCGATGATCATCATCACCCACGATCTCGGCGTCGTCGCCGGCCGCGCCGACGAGGTCGCGGTGATGTATGCGGGCAGGGTGGTCGAGCGCGCGCCGACGCAGGCGTTGTTCAAGCGCATGCACATGCCCTATACCGAGGCGCTGCTGGCGGCGATCCCGAAGCTGGAGACCGCGCCGCATACGCCGCTGCCGGCCATTTCCGGCCGTCCGCCCGATCCGACCCGGCCACTTAAAGGCTGCTCGTTTGCGCCACGCTGCCGCTATGCCGCAGGGCGCTGTCACGAGGCCGAGCCCGAATTGAAGGGCGCGGAGATGCCGGATCATCTCTATGCCTGCTTCCACCCCATCCAGATGACGGAGGGGATTGACGCATGATGCAGCTTGCCATGCCCGCTGAGCCGCTCCTGAACGTCGACAATCTCGTCGTCGAATATGGCCTCGGCAACAAGACGGTGCACGCGGTCTCCGGCGTCAGCCTCCAGGTCGCGCGCGGCGAGACGCTGGGCCTGGTCGGCGAATCCGGCTGCGGCAAGTCGACGCTGGGGCGCGCGGTGCTGCAATTGCGCCGCGCCAAATCCGGCCGCGTGCTGTTCGACGGCGAGGACCTCACTGCGATGGAAGGCGAGGCGCTGCGAAAAATGCGCCGCCGCGTGCAGCTGATCTTCCAGGACCCGATCGCCTCGCTCAATCCACGCCGGCGCATCGGCGACATCGTCGCCGAGCCGCTGATCATCGCCGGCGTCAAGGATGCCGCCGAGCGCAAGCGGCGCGTCCACGAGGTGCTTTCTGCGGTCGGGCTCGACCCCGACATCGTGGCGGGCCGTCTGCCGCACGAATTCTCCGGCGGCCAGTGCCAGCGCATCTGCATCGCACGATCGCTGGTGCTCAACCCCGAATTCATCGTCTGCGACGAGCCGGTCTCGGCGCTCGACGTCTCTATCCGCGCGCAGATCCTCAATCTGCTCGAGGAGATGAAGGCGCGCTTCGGCCTGACGCTGCTGTTCATCGCGCATGATCTCGCGGTGGTGAAAGCGGTCAGCGACCGC
This sequence comes from Bradyrhizobium sp. Mp27, assembly GCF_029953005.1. Taxonomy (NCBI): domain Bacteria; kingdom Pseudomonadati; phylum Pseudomonadota; class Alphaproteobacteria; order Hyphomicrobiales; family Nitrobacteraceae; genus Bradyrhizobium; species Bradyrhizobium sp. Mp27. The sequence continues at coordinate 42,344 of NZ_JASAUS010000042.1, forward strand.
GTCGCGGTGATGTATCTCGGCCGGCTCTGCGAGGTCGGGCCGTCGGAACAATTGTTCGCGAGGCCCGCGCATCCCTACACGGACCTGCTGTTGCAGGCGATCCCGGTGCCCGATCCGGACGTGCGTCCCGTCGAGAGTGTGGCGACCGGCGAGCCGCCATCGCCGATTGCGCCGCCGTCCGGCTGCCGCTTCCGCACCCGCTGCCCGCGGGCCGACCAGCGATGCAGCGCGGAGATACCGGAGTTGCGCGAGGTCGCACCCGGCCAGTTCGCGGCTTGCCACCATCCGCTGGCCTAAACTAGAGGCCCGTTCCGATGCGATCGGAACGGGCCGCTAGATTCTCGTTTTGACGCGTTTTCTTTACGCGAACCGGTATCCACTTCGCTCGAAAACGCTGTAAGACGGCTCCTGGATTTGTTTCGCCCCGCCGGTCATGGCATGGTGGCGACGACAAAGAAGTATGCCGGGAGGACACCGATGAAGAGTTTCAAGGTCGCTGATTTCAAGGCGCCGCTGCAGGAGTTCGACGAGGCCACGCCGCAGCCGTCGGGCACGCAGGTGCTGATCAAGGTGAAGGCCGCCGGCGTCTGCCACAGCGACCTCCACATCTGGGAAGGCGGCTACGATCTCGGCCACGGCCGCAAGCCGTTGTCGCTGAAAGACCGCGGCATCAATCTGCCGCTGACCATGGGCCATGAGACGGTCGGCGAAATCGCGGCCTTCGGCCCCGACGTGAAGCCGACCGACCAGGGCGATCTCAGGCTCGGCGATGTCGGCCTCGTCTATCCCTGGATCGGCTGCGGCAAGTGCGCCACGTGCCTGGCCGGCGACGAGAACATGTGCCTGACGCCGCGCTCGCTCGGCGTCTATTGCGACGGCGGCTATTCCGACCACATGCTGGTGCCGCATCCGCGCTATCTGCTCAACCTCAGGGGACTCGATCCCGCGACGACCGCGCCCTACGCCTGCTCGGGCGTCACCACCTACAGCGCGCTGAAGAAGGTCGAGCAGCATTTTGACACGCCGATCGTGATGTTCGGCGCCGGCGGCCTCGGCCTGATGGCGTTGTCGCTGCTGAAGGCAATGGGCGGCAAGGGCGCGATCATGGTCGACATCGACGCCAGGAAGCGCGAGGCCGCCGAAAAGGCCGGCGCGCTTGCGACCGTCGATCCCAAAGCGCCGGACGCGCTGGAGCAGCTTGCCAAAAAGGCGGGCGGGCCGATCCGCGCCGTGATCGATCTCGTCGGCAACGCCGCGACCACGCAACTCGGCTTCGATTGCCTGACCAAGGGCGGCAAGCTCGTCATCGTCGGCCTGTTCGGCGGCGGCGCGACCTGGGCGCTGCCGCTGATCCCGATCAAGGCGGTGACGATCCAGGGCAGCTATGTCGGCAATCTGCGCGAGACGCAGGAGCTGCTCGACCTCGTGCGCGCGAAGAACGTGCCGCCGATCCCGGTGACGCGCCAGCCGCTCAACAAGGCCAACGACGCGCTGGTGCAATTGCAGCAGGGCGCGGTGGTCGGTCGCACGGTGCTGACGCCGTAATAAACGCTCTCTGCGCCGTCATTGCGAGCGAAGCGAAGCAATCCAGAAATCCCTCCGCGGACACAGTCTGGATTGCTTCGTCGCTTCGCTCCTCGCAATGACGTCCTTGGCTCGTTCCTTCCTAAGGTCTCTCAAATGTCCGCAAACAACGCCTTCCACATTGCCGTGCTCGCCGGTGACGGCATCGGTCCCGAAGTCATGGCACCGGCCATCGAAGTCTTGCGCAAGATCGAGGCGAAGTCCGGCCTGAGCTTCCGCTTCACCGAGGCGCCCGCCGGCGCCAACAATTATCTCGCGACCGGCAAGTCAATGCCGGATTCCACCATCAAGCTCTGCGAGGAGGCCGACGCGATCCTGCTCGGCGCCTGCGGCCTGCCGTCGGTCCGCTACCCCGATAATACTGAGATCGCGCCGCAGATCGAACTGCGCCTCATCTTCGATCTCTATGCCGGCGTGCGCCCGGCGCGCCTCATTCCGGGGGTGCCGAGCCCGATCGTCGGCGCCGACCAGCGCGGCATCGATCTCGTCGTGATCCGCGAATCCACCGAAGGCCTGTTCGCCTCGATGGGCAAGGGCGTCGTCACCCATGAGGACGCGCGCGAGACCATGGTGATCACGCGCAAGACCTCCGAACGCCTGTTCGAGTTCTCGTTCCGGCTCGCCGAGCGCCGCAAGGCGCGCGGCAAGCCGGGGATGCTTGCCTGCGTCGACAAGGCGAACGTGTTCAAGGCCTTTGCATTCTTCCGCGGCATCTTCGACGAGATCGAGAAGAAGCATCCGGAGGTGAAGACCGACCGGCTCTATGTCGATGCCTGCTCGGCGATGCTGGTGAAGCGTCCCTGGGATTTCGACGTGATGGTGATGGAGAACATGTTCGGCGACATCGTCTCCGACATCACCGCGAGCCTGATCGGTGGCCTCGGCATGGCGCCGTCCGCCGACATCGGCGACAAATATGCCGTGTTCCAGCCCTGCCACGGCACCGCACCAGACATCATGGGGCAGGGCAAGGCCAATCCCACCGGCATGATCCTGTCGGCGGCGATGATGCTGGACTGGCTCGCCGACAAGCACGGCGTCGAGAGCGCGGCGGAAGCCGGCGAGCAGATCGAGCGTGCAGTGGATCAGATCTACGCCGGCGGCATCAAGCCGATGGAGTTCGGCGGCAGCAACGGCACGGCCGACATTACGAAAGCGGTGCTTGCGGCGCTGTAGGCGGCAGACCATGAGCAAGCCGGTCCCCGAACGGTATCAACAGCTCCGGACGTTCGCCTTCGGCGACAGTCCCGAGCTCGCGGATGAATTGCTCGAACTCGTCATCAAGGGCGTCAAGACTGCAACATGCAGCACGGAAGACGAGCCAAACACGTCAGCGCCCGGCGAGCGCTGGGTCGTGCTCGATGGACGGGGAGAACCGCGCTGCGTCATCGAATCCGTCGAGATCACCTATCGGCGCTTCAATGAAGTCGATGCCGTCTTTGCGCACGATGAGGGCGAAGGCGATCGAAGCCTCGCCTATTGGCGCAGCGCCCATCGGACCTATTTCGGCCGGCTCGGACGATTCAGCGAGGATATGATGCTGATGTGCGAGCGCTTTCGCCTGATCGAGGTGTTCGGGGATCTCCCGCCTTCGGAACCAGATTCGCAGGAGCGCGTACTAAGCAGGCCTGCTTGATCAGATCGCCCATTTCGGCCGCTGAGAGTTTCGCGCAAGCCTCGGCATACAATTATACCCTGCGAAAACCTGAACTTTTTTCCATCGCTTAGGACTTATAGTTGCGTCCCGGCGTTCGCGCCTTGGGGTACAGAGAGCTTCAGCCGCCGCCGGGGCGTCGCCGAGGGCTCTCTTTCGTGCCACCGCGAAGACCGGGGCATGATGTGTAGCTCGTCGGCACTTCTTGACTTGATTTCACCAAGCGCAGGAGGAGCCTATGCGGAAGTCTCTCACCTTTTTCCTTTCTGGCGTGGCATTGGCCGTCGCGGCGTCAACCGCCGTAGCCGGTGAACGGGTGCTTGAGTTCAAGCTCGTCACGAAGCCGATCGACGTCAAGGTCATAGAGGCCGCAAACGTCGAAGGACAGACGGTTGTGTCCGGTAAATTCTTCGGTGTCGCCGTCTTCAACGATGGTCGTATCGGAGTGAAAGAGTTCATTAATTCTTCGGACTTGCTCAAAGGCTCGGGTCCCTTCTTCGGCTATAGCACTTACACTTTCGAAGATGGCTCGATCACGGCGCGTTACACCGGTTCGGCCAAGGACGGCAAATCAACAGGCGAATACACGATCCTTTCGGGGACAGGTGCCTATGCGAACGCCACAGGCACGGGAACGATCGAAAGCGTGCCGAACCCCTTCAAGGGCGTCAACCTGCTAAACATAAAGCTCGTCGTTAAAACGTCCGGCTCATGACAGCGTAATGTTCGCAGATCCCGCGCGAGGGATGTTGATGCCTCGCGCGGGCTATTGGCTCGGCCAGCGCCGCATTGCCGGTCGGCGCGACCATGACGGGAGCCGCGACATTGAACGCAGCGCCCGGTCACGGCTCGCTTGAGCCTATTCGGCCGCAATCGTGTGCACGGTACCGCTTTGGCCAGTGCTTCCGAATACGAAGCCTTCGTAGCCCTTCTCTGCGACCTCGGCGCACTTTCTGCGGTATCCGCCCACGCCCTCCGGCCCGAGATAGGGCATGAATCGACGCGGCTTGCCTTCTATGTTGGCGCCCATGTACCAGGAATTGGTGCCGGTCATGAGGGTCGAGTTCACGATTTCGGCGACGTGGGTGCCCCATTCGTCCTGCGCCTGCGGGCTCGCCTCAATCGTCGCAAGTTTGTTTCTTCGCATGTGAGCGATGCATTCAGTGATCCATTCGACATGCTGCTCTATCGAGACCGGCATGTTCGACAGCACCGAAGGGCTTTGCGGACCGGTGATCGTGAACAGGTTGGGATACCCGGCGATCGCCAGGCCAAGATAGGTCTGTGGGCCATCCGCCCATTCCTGCGCCAGCGTCCGGCCGCCGCGACCCTTGATGCCAAGGTTCTTCAGCGGGCCGGTCATCGCGTCGAAGCCAGTGGCGATGACGATGATGTCGAGCGGATACTCCTTGCCGCCCGCTCGAATGCCATTCGGCGTGATCTCCTCGATAGGACCGTCGGTGCTCGCATCCACCAGCGCTACGTTCTTCTTATTGAAGGTCTCAAAATAGTTGGTGTCCAACGGTTGGCGCTTGGTGCCGTAGGGATAAGACTTCGGCGTCAACTTCTCGGCGATCGCCGGGTCGTTGACAACCGATCGGATCTTTCGCTTGAGGTAGTCGGCGATGACGTCGTTCGCTTCCTTGGAAAAGAACATGTCCTGATAGTTCGCCAGCCAGAAGGCGAAGCCGCCCGCATCCCACATCTTGTCGAACTGCTTCTCGCGTTCCTCGGGCGGTGTCTCGAGCACCGACTGCGGTATGAAATTCAGCTCGAACCCGAAGAAGGAATCCTTGATGCGCTGTCGGATTCCGTCGTAATCGGCTTTGCGTGCTTTGGTCACTTCGGGATCGACGCGGCCGTTGCGGGCCGGCACGCAGAAGTTTGGCGTGCGCTGGAACACGGTCAAGTGCTTGGCCTGCTGCGCAATCTCCGGAATCGCCTGCACCGCGGTCGCTCCAGTGCCGATGACGCCTACACGCTTCGCGGTAAAGTCGACACCATCGTGCGGCCACTGGCTCGTGTGGTAGCACTTGCCCTTGAAGGAGCTCAGCCCCTCGATCGGCGGTACGTTCGCGGTCGACAGAGCCCCGACGGCCGGGATGACGTAGCGCGTCGTCACGGCGTCGCCTTTGTCGGTGCGTATGGTCCACAGCTCGGTGTCCTCATCGAAGAGGACTTCGACGACGCGCTTGCCGAACTGGATGTCGGGCTTCAGGTCGAACCGCTCGGCGCAGTGCTCGAGGTAGCGCAGGATCTCGTCCTGCTCGGGATAGCGCTCGGACCAGTTCCACTCCTGCAACAGGTTCTTGTCGAACGTGTAACAGTAAATGTAGCTGTCGGAGTCGCAGCGCGCGCCGGGATAACGATTCCAGTACCAGGTGCCGCCGACACCGTCGCCGGCCTCGAACACCGTGACGTTCAAGTCAAGCTTGTCGCGCAGCGAATGGAGCATATACATGCCGGAGAACCCGGCGCCGATGATGACCGCATCGAAGTCGGCTTTCGCGCCGGCCCGTTGCGCGGATTCAATGTTTGTCATGACCTACCTCGCGTTGTGAGAATTCTCCCTGCATTCGTGTTCGGTGGTTCTTCGGCTTATGCAGGCACCGGCCTGCGGGAGCAGAACAGAAGCTCGGCGCCATCGGAAAGCCGCGCCACGGCGCGCTCGCTCCATCGCGTGGAAAGCGGAGGCGCCGTGGGTGCAGGTAGGCGCTCGCGCGGCACTACGCCGCGGCGCGCGCCTCACCGGTCGCGTAGGCGGCAGTTTCGAATTCCATGTAGCCGCCGAAGGAGGTCGGGTCGCCGAACGGCAGGATTTGCGTCGCCCAATACCCGCCGAACCCGTTCTTGCGATCGATCCAGTAGAACGTGTTGGCGAGTCCAGCCCAACCGATCGCTCCGGCCGGGCGGCCGGTCGGCGCGTCCTCGTCGTTCACCATGAAGGTCAAGCACCAGGATTTCTTCAGGCCGGGAAAGAACTCGGCATCGTTCGACAGGCTCGGAATGATGCCGGGTAGCATCGTGACGGTCTGATGTGCCTGCAGGCCGTTCCGGACGGCGGCCTCGACCGTTTCCTTCTTGAGCACACGCCCCTGCGATCCGGCCCCGTCGTTCAGCCACATGCGAATGAATTTCATGTACTCGCCGATCGAGCCATAGAGACCGTGGCCGCCCATGTGGACCTCGGGCTCAGGCGGAAGTTGCATATCGGGGAGGGGAGTCAGCGATCCGTCGGCTTCGCGTTGGTGGATCGTTGCGAGGCGCGAACGCATCGAGGGGGGCAGCGAAAAGGCGATGTCCTCCATGCCGAGTGGCGCAAAGATCCGCTCCCTCATCACCTCGCCAAGGCGCTTGCCGCGGATGCTTTCGACGACTTGGCCGGCCCAGTCGATGTTGCTGCCATATTCCCATTTGTCGCCAGGATCGAACAGTAGCGGCGTGTTCAGGGATGCCTTCGAGCAGGTCACCACGCTCGGCTGGCCGCGCTCCTGTGCCAGGCGAAGGTAATTGGCGTTGAAGAAATCGTAGCCAAGGCCGGCGGTGTGCAGCATTAGCATCCGGGTCGTGATGTCGCGCGTCGGAGCTCGCAGTTTCGGATTGCCCTTGGCATCGAACCCGGTGAGCACCTCGAGCTTGCCAATGTCAGGCACGTAGTTCTTGGCGGGGGCATCCAGGTCAAGTTTGCCGTCCTCGACGCATTGCAGGACCGCGGTGCCAGTGATGGCCTTCGTTGTCGAAAAGATCGCAAACACGGTATCGGTCGTCATTGCGTGGCCCCCGCCAAGGCTGCGCTCGCCGGCCGAGCCTTCGTAGATGTTGGCCGAGCGATCCGTAATCATCGCTACCACGCCGGGAACGCGGTCCTTGCCAGTCACGACCTTTTGCAGAATCCCGTCACATGCGCTTTTTAGATTGATACCCATAAGCGTTTCTCCCGTTGCCATGTTTGATCACGTGCTTCTCGGCAGTCCGTTGGCGGTCCGCGCCGAATGACATAGACGGTTGGGCTGTACTGAAGTTGGGTACGGAGCTGATTGCCCCGATGAGGGTGCGCGAACGAAATCCCGCCGCGGCTCTGGCAACAAACACAACTGGAGTTTTGATCATGAGGTGGCTCCAGGTCCGCATCGCAATTCGACCGAGCGCTCGAAACGTAGACCGTTTTCCTCCGATCGACCACTCCGATAATTTTTGAGAGGCTGGTCAGCGATGCTGACACTGATCTACCCAGGCCGTATTGCTCATCAATCGGCGGGGTCAGGTCATTGCATTAGCGCATTCGCGCTGCTTGGTTTGGCGCGGCCGGACGCCGAGGCTACTTGCCCGTAAACTGCGGCTTGCGCTTTTCCATGAAGGCCTGCCGGCCCTCGCGAAAATCCGCGCTGTCCATGCAGGCGTGGCCGATCGCCTTGATCGCCTCCAGGTCGCGCTGGCTCTCGTCCTTCAACACCTGCGCGATGGTGATCTTCGCCGCCTTGATCGCGAGCGGGGCGTTCTCGGAGATGGTCTGCGCGATCGTCATCGTCTCCCCCCACAACTCGTCGATCGGAAACAAGCGCTCGACAAGGCCAATGCGCAGCGCCTCGGCGGAATCGATCCGCATGCCCGTGTACATCAGAAGCCGTGCCCAGGACGGACCGACCAGCGACACCAGATGCTTCAAGCCGTCATAGCCATAGGCGATGCCGAGTTTTGCTGCGGGAATGCCGAACTGGCTGCCATGCGCGGCGAGGCGGATGTCGGCGAGCATCGCGACCTGCATGCCGCCGCCGAGGCAAAAGCCCTCGATGCAGGCGATGGTCGGCTTGGGATAGTCGGCGAGCAGCGCGCGCTGGGCGGCACTGCGCCTGGCATATTCCTCGGACGCCGCTGCATTGTGCCGGGTCTTCTCGAACTGGCTGATGTCGGCCCCGGAGACGAATGCCCTGCCGCCGGCGCCGCGCAGGATCACGACGCGCACCGTCTCGTCATCGCGCAGGCTCGTCAGCGCCTCGCCAAATCCCTCCCACATCTCCAGCGACATCGCGTTGCGCTTGTCGGGATTGTTGAAGGTGATCACACCGACGCCGTCGATGACCTGCTTGAGGATCTTGCCGTCGGCAAGGGGTGTTTCGGTCGTGCTGGAATTGTCAGGCATTGCGCGCTCGCTGTCGTAGGCCGGGGGCAATGTGCGGCCGCGGCGCGGCCCGGGTCAACCGCGACGAGGGACGCGGCTTTGCATCCGCCTGTGCCGCGATTGCATGGCGCGAGAAGCGGTTATTCCTTGAGCATGATCTTTTCGGAAACCGCTGCACTTTTCCGGATCATGCTCTACTGCGTTGCGTGCATGTGCGCGGTCAGGGGATGGCTGCCGGCATTGCTGAAGAACGCCGCCTCTTCGGCGGTGGCCTCCAGCAACTGCTCGTCCTGATTATAGACGTCGTTGCGGAACTGGACGGTCTGGTCCTTGGTCATCCATGCCGTGAGGTAGATCCAGGCCACCGGCACCTTCTTCGCCATGGCGACCTCGAGGTGCTGGCCGCTCGCAATCTCCGCATCGATCGCGGCGCGACTCCATTTCGGCTGGTCCTTCAGCAGCCAGGCGGCGAGATCGTGCACATTGTCGACGCGCGAGCATCCGTGGGAATCGAAGCGGTAGTCGTCGCTGAACAGGTTGCGCTGGTTGGTGTCGTGCATATAGACCGAATAGGCGTTCGGCATGTCGATCTTCACCGCACCGAGCGCGTTGAAGGTGCCGTTGTGCTGGCGCACGGTGAAGTTCGGCGTGTGCGTGCCCGACCAGTCGACCGAATGCGGATCAATCGGATTGTCGTGGGCGTCGAGCACCTCCATGTGCATGCGCGACAGATAGGTCGGATCCTTGCGCATATGCGCCGAGATCTCGGTCTTGGCGATCGAGGACGGCACCGTCCAGGTCGGATTGAGCACGACGCTGGTGATCTGGGCCGTCAGGGTCGGCGAAGGCTTCTCGGTCTTGCCGACGATCACGCGATAGCGCCGTACCACCACATCGTTCTCGACCGCTTCGGCAAAGGCGGCGGGGATGTTGACCACGACATAGCGCTGGCCGAAGCCGAAGTTCATGTTCTCGAGCCGTTGGAGCGAAGCCTCCAGCTGCTGGATGCGCTTCTGCACGGAGACGTTCATCGCCGCGACCGTGCGCGGCGTCACCGTGCCGGTCGGCGCCAGTCCATGGCGGGCCTGGAAGCGTTTTACGGCGTCGGCGAGATCCTGGTCGAAGGCGCCGCCGGCCTTGTCGGCGGCGAGATCGCCGGAGACGATCAGACGCTTGCGCAGCAGCTCGTCGCTCGCGCCCTGGACGCCGAGCGCGAACTTGGCATCGGCAGGGATGGCCGGCCAGCCGCCGCGTACGGCAAGATCGGAGTAGCTGAGCGCGGCATCCTTGATGCGTTGGGCCGAGCCCTCGTCATAGGTTGGCTCGTGCGTCAGCGCGAGCGCCGCGGCGGAGCGGCTCTCCGCCGTCGAAGCGGGCGCGGCAGCCTTCGGCGCGGCAGCATGGGCCGGGTTCGCCGCTGCCGCTGCCGGTACCGTACCGGCCGTCGTTGCCGGCCTGGGGCCTGCCTGTCCCGTGGTTTCGGTTTGCGCCAGCGCGGAGGCGCTCGCGAGCACGCCGACGGCAACGATCATCGCATGGCGTTTCGACATGTGTCCCATCTTCCCCACGAGGACGAGGCCCGGACGGGCGCTCGCATTGGCAATTCCCGCTCGCCGCGCCGCGTGCGCCGATTCGCAAAAATCGGCGGGAAGCTAGAGCCCCGGAGTTGAGGTCCCAATAAGCGCGGCAGTCGTAAGCCCGCGCGTCCGAGGCGCGGCGTCTCGATTGGGTCGCAGCAGGGCGGGATGGGTTCGCGAAATCCGCGGCGATGGCGGGCAAATTGCCAGGAAACCCGTAGCAAGAAACCCGCAGCTAGAAATCCGCAAGAAAAAAGGGCGGCTTGGCCGCCCCGAAAGGAGAGCCGCGCGCAAGCGCGCGGACTGGGTCTCGTTCAATCCGGCCGCGCCCCCGTGACGCGGCGGATTGAACATCAGCCGTCAAGGTCAGAGCCCGATCGGCTCAAGCCTCGTTCGCTGCGATCGATTCCATCAGCGAGACGAGCTGACGCTGCACCGTCTGGTCCTTGATCTTGCTGTAGGCGCGAAGCAGGCGGAGGCTGAAGGCCGAATCGAGGAACAGCAAGCTCTCGACTTCGCGCGCTTTGTTGTCGCCGTCATAGAAGAAGGTCACGGGCACATCGAGGGCGGTGGCGATCTGCTGAAGCCGAGCCGCGCCGACGCGATTGACGCCCTTCTCGTATTTCTGGACCTGCTGGAAGCTCACGCCGAGCTTCTCACCGAGCTCGGCCTGCGAGATCTTCATCTCGACGCGCCGCAGGCGGATCCGCTTGCCAAGCTCAATGTCCGGCTTGCCGGCACTGCGCTGCTTCATTCTTTTCGCCGCTGTTTTCATACTCTCACCTTTGTTCTTCGGTTGAAAATCCCCCGAAGAGCTGGGTCAGGGGTTCGCCCATATACTCGTCCTTGAATTCATGCGGATGCACGAACTCTTCCTTAAACCACGGGAATCGCGCCGGATTGAAAGCCTCGATCAGCCAGTCAATCATGTGCCGAACGCGTGGAATCCGGCCGCTACCAGGGTGGTAGGACAACCAGATATCCAGCGGCCTGTTCAGCTCGACCTCCAGTGGAATCAACTTCCCGCCAAGCGCAATGGCGTAGCTCGGGAATACGCCGATGCCGGCGCCATTCGCGACCGCCCAATAATTGGCGCTTGAGACGTTGGTCTTCATGACCAGCAGGTCACGTTCCGGAACGCCTGGGAAGAAGCTCTCGAAGGTTTCCTTGGCGGCAAGCTGGTCGGCGAATTGCAGCACCAGGCGGTGCTTGATCAATTCGAGTGCCGAGCGCGGCGTGCCGTGTTTCTCAAGGTATTTTTCCGAAGCCCAGAACATCAGGTGCATGCGGCCGAGCCGCACCAGCTTGACGTCGAGCGCGGAGGGACGCGACAGATGGATGGCGACGTCGGCCTCGTGACGCGAGACGTCGGCCGAGCGCATCGCGCAATGCAAGTCGACCAGGATCTTCGGATAGGCCTGCTGGAATTCGACCAGCCGCGGGGCGAGCCAGAACGTCCCGAGACCCTCGGTGACGGCCACACGAACTTCGCCGGACAGGGCGTTGGCCGTCGAATCGCTGGTGCGCAGCACGTCGAAGGCAGCCGCCTCCATGCGCTCAACGGCGGAGACCACCAGTGCACCTTCATCGGTCAGATGCGTGCCGTGGACGTCGCGGGTGAACAGGGTGGTGCCGGTCTGGCGCTCGAAATCATCAATCCGGCGGCGGACGGCGTTGATCGACAGCGACAGGCGTTCAGACGCCGAGCGAAAACTGCCGCATCGAACGACTTCCAGGAATATGCGGGCCGCATCCCAATCGGAGAGGCCGCTGATATTGATCTTTGGGCGTTCCTCCTGTGGAACGCCCCTTTCCGCCAAGGAGTGCATACAAGTCCCTTCGGGTTGCTAAACTGGCAGAATTGGGCGCAAACCACAACCACTGCGGGTTGGGGAACGGCGACTTTTGAACGCCATCGTTACCGCCTCGTGGGCGGTATCCGAGTGTTACCAAGGCTGAGAATCGAATCGGCCGACCAACGTTGGAATGAGGGGTGTGGCGTGAGTTCCGTTGCGAGCCCTGAAATGGCTGCAGGATTGTCGGCGTTTTCCGTCACGGAAGTCCTTGCGCGCGAACTGTCACTGCGCGGAATGGGTCGATCATCCAGCGCCGCGCGTTCGACTCTCTGCGACGACGATAATGGCGTCCCGCGCAGCGGGTCGATGTTCGCGGGAACCACGGTTTCCCGGCAAAATCATACTGAAATCATGTTCGGAGGCGTCGGCGCCTCGTGTTATTCTCGGTACCCCATGGGGGCCGAGGGGATTTCCACAAACACGTCTCGCAGGCCGAACTAACGGAAAGAACGCCGGTGTCGCATTCAGACGAACAGTTGCAGTCGGTGCTGGAAACGCTTGAGGAGTGCCGCAAGGTTCTCAACGAGAGCAATAACCGCGAGTCGGCCGAGCTGCTGTCTATCGTCATCCTCGACGTGCGGATGAAGCTCAAAGGAATTGACAGTGCCGATCTCAAGGCGCTGTGCGACGAAATGTTGCGGAGCGCTGGAAGCGAACCGCAGCCCCCCTCCAAGCAGACGCAGGACCAGCCCCGGCGTCCGCTGCTCCGCGTGGTGAAGTAGCCGCGCCGCCGAGTCTCGCTTTTTGGCGAGGTTTGTGCGCGTCCCGATGCCGCATCTGTGATCGCAGACGGCATCGGGAGGAGCCTGGTTTCGTGCGCCTCTGTTGTGCGCATTCCCCGGCATCGGCTACACCAGAGCCGGTTCGGCTCCCGCCCGCGCGCATTCCCGGTGCGCGGCCAAAGAGCCTGAGATGGCTCCGACTGCATCATGCAAAATGTCTCGATCCCGGCGGCCCTGATTGCCGGCCTCGTCAGCTTCCTCTCTCCCTGCGTTCTGCCCCTGGTTCCGCCCTATCTGATCTATCTCACGGGCGCCACGATCGAGCATGTCGAGAACAAGGAGTCGGCCTCGGCGTCCAAGCGCGCCATCATGATGTCGGCGCTCCTGTTCGTGCTCGGTTTCTCCACGGTGTTCGTGGCGCTCGGCGCCAGCGCTTCGCTGATCGGCGGGCTGATCCGTGCCTGGTCGGCCGAGCTGTCGATCCTTGCCGGCGTCGTCATCATCATCATGGGCCTGCATTTCCTGGGGCTGACCCGGATCGGCCTGTTGATGCGCGAGGGGCGCCTGACTGCGCCCAAACCTGTCGGCCTGTGGGGCGCCTATGTGATGGGCCTCGCCTTCGCGTTCGGCTGGACGCCGTGCATCGGCCCGATCCTCGCCGCGATCCTCTCGATCGCCGCGGCGGAGGCGACGGTGACGAAGGGGGCGGGCCTGCTCGCAGTCTATTCGGCCGGCCTCGGCATTCCCTTTCTGATCGCCGCCCTGATGATCGAGCAGTTCTCGAAGCTGTTCGCGCGGATGAAGGGCCAGCTCGTCAATGTCGAGCGTGCCATGGGCGTCCTGATGGTGATCACTGGCATCGGCTTTCTCACCGGCGCGGTCTCGAATGTCAGCATCTGGCTGCTGGAGACGTTTCCGGCGCTGCAGACGATCGGTTAGCTCACGCCGTCGGCAGGATGGTCAGGTCAAACCGGACATGCGCGACGATGCCCGTCGCGCCGCTCCGGTTCTGATGCATCAGCATGAAGCCGTGCCGGTCGGCGGTGGATTTGGCGATCGCAAGACCAAGCCCGGTCCCCTCGACGCCCTGGGGCGCAGCCCTGAAGAAGCGGTCGTAGATGAACGGCATTGCATCCTCGGGAATGCCTGGGCCGTCATCGACGATCTCCAGCGCGCAAATCTTGCCGTCATTGACGACCCTGAGTTCCGACGGCCGACAGGAATAACAACATCACGCCGGGGTCTCCACGTGTGTTCAGATTGTCAGCCACGGCGAACTTCTGATGGTGTTGAGATGACGCGCGCGAGTGGCCGAGCTGAAGGCAGGTCGACGGCACGCAAGAGCAATCGCGCCGCACAGGCGGCGCGACAGCGCTGCTTCGTGCTGGAGATCAACCAGAGACCGGTTCTGGCGTTCTCGGCCAGTTCACTGCGATCCGCCCGGGCGCGCGTGCAGGAGGCCTGGTTCGTCGAGGAATTGGCGAGCATGCGTTCGGGTGGGCGTCCTCTCCTGTGCCCGGATCATGTCCGACAGGTCAGGCTCGCGCTTCCCGCCGAGATTGCCGCGGTCGAACTTGGACGCGGCCTCGATGAGGCGCGCGGCGAGGACGCCAAATATGGCTTCGCATTTCTCGTTCCGATCGACGTGCCGCCGAATTAACGGCGTCGAGCGGTCAACGGCTTCCGTTCGGGGAACGGATCCTGATACAGCCAGGCCAGGTTCTCGCAGAAGCGCTCCAGGCTGGTCTCGCGAATGAGCTGATTGCGCAATAGCGCGTGGACGCCGGCCGGATGATAGACGTGAGTGCCGAGCTCCCGGGCCTGGAGCTGGACGCGCGCGGTGCGCAGCAGTCGCGCATTCCTGTATTGATCGAGCGCATGTGCGATGTCGCCTTTCCGCTCGTCGAGCTCTTCGGCGAGCCAAATGGCGTCTTCCAGCGCCATGCAGGCGCCTTGCGCAAAATATTGCAGCATCGGATGTGCGGCATCGCCGAGAAGGACGACGCGCCCGTCGACCCAGCGATCCGTCGGATCGCGGTCGCTGGTCACCCACGCCTTCCAGTCCCGTCCGTGATGAATGATTGCCTTTGCGCGCGGATGCACGTCGCGAAAACCTGCGAGGACTTCCTCGTGGGTCACGGGCCTGGCGGCGAAAGCCTCGGCGGGATCGTTGTGGCAGGTGATCGCAAGATTGAACACCTTCCAGCCCGAAAGCGGATAGTGCACGAGATGACACTTGGCACCGGCCCATAGCGTCGCCGCGTTCCAGCGCAGATCCTGCGGCATCTGTTCGGTCGGGATGACGGAGCGATAGGTGGTGTGGCCGGCAATTCGCGGCGCGCCGTCGCCGATCATCTGCTGGCGGATGCGGGAGCGCAGCCCGTCCGCGCCGATCAGCAGGCACCCGGTGACGCGCTCGCCGGACTTGAGCAGGGCCGAGGCCTGCGCACCGTTCTGCTCGTAGCCGACGACGTCGCAATCGGTCCGAAGCGTGACATTAGCGTGCGTTTCGCAGGCGCGGACGAAGATGCCGTGCAGATCGCCGCGGTGAACCACGGCGTAGGGATTGCCGAAGCGCCGGCGGAAATAGTCGGTCAGATCGATATTGGTGATCTCCTCCGCCGAGATTGCGTCCATCAGGCGGAGCCGGTCGATGAAGACGGCGATCGAGCGTGCAGCATCGCCGAGCTCGAGGCGATCGAAGGCGTGAAACGCGTTGGGGCCGAGCTGGATGCCCGCGCCGATCTCCTGGTAGCGCGACGCGCGCTCGAGGACCGTGACCTGGAAACCCTTCCGTGCCAGCGCGATCGCGGCTGCAAGCCCGCCGATGCCGCCGCCTGCAATGATGATGGGATCCTGTCGCATGGCCTCTCCTTGGTTGTTCCCTATTTTCTTGCTGTCTTGCCGCGCGGCCGGTTCGTCCTGGCCTTCGCCTCGGGCCGCTCGTCACGGATTTCTTTCAACCGCGCCGGCGGCGGGACCTTGATCGATCCGGCTTCGACTTCCTGCTCGAGCCGGTCGATGTTCTTGTAGAGCTCCACCAGTACGCGCTTGAGCTCCGCCGCCTCCTTGGCGGACATGCTGCCGGTTGCGACCTCTTCATAATAGGCGGCGAGCGGCATCAGCCGCGCCGCGAGCTCGGCACCGTCGGGCGTCAGCACGACCTGGAGGCTGCGCTGGTCGTTCTCGGGCCGGTCGCGTGTCAACAGGCCCGCGCGGCTCATCTCCGCGACGATGCGCGACAAGGTGGAGACATCCGCCGAGGTCAGCTCGGCGATCTCTCCGAGCCGGAGCGGGCGGCCTTGCTCCGACAGCGCGGCCAGCACGCGATACATCGGAAGCGTCAACTTCTCGTGACGGATCACGCGCGCGAAGAGGTCGCCCATCCGGACGCCCAGCCGGGCGAGCAGATAGGGAAGCGAATTCGAAAATCGATACATGGGGTTGGATCCTGGCGGGAGAGCTCCGCCGGGAATAGACGTCAACTTTCGCAGGTGCAATATTTGCATATCAATCATTTGCAAATGCAACTTTCTCATTGACAAGTGTTTGCGCCCGATGCTTTGCTTTGTCAACGCCGAAAGCAGAGCCGAAGGAACGACGCCATGCAGGGAAAGATCGCGCTCGAGGAGCACTTCGCGATGGACGATACCGTCCAGGATAGTGCGGGCTTCGCTCCCATCGATGACTGGGTCGAGCTGAAGGCGCGGTTGCTCGACATCCATGACCGCCGGCTCGCCGAGATGGACGCCCACGGCATCGAGATGATGCTGCTGTCGCTGAATGCGCCGGCCGTGCAGGCCATTCCCGACCGTCATCGCGCGACGGAGCTGTCGCGCCGCGCCAACGACTTTCTCGCCGAGCAGGTTGCAAGGCGGCCCGACCGTTTCCAGGGGCTCGCCGCGCTGCCGATGCAGGATCCGGACGCGGCGGCTCGCGAGCTCGATCGTTGTGTCGGCGCGCTTCGCTTTCGCGGCGCGCTCGTCAACGGCTTCAGCGAGCTCGCCGGCATCGACCATGCCATCTATTACGATCGCAAGGAGTTCTGGCCGTTCTGGTCGGAGGTCGAACGTCTCGGCATTCCCTTCTACCTGCACCCGCGCAATCCGCTTGCGAAGGACGCGGCGATCTACGAGGGGCATCGCTGGCTGTTGGGCCCGACCTGGGCATTCGGCCAGGAAACCGCAGTGCATGCCTTGCGCCTGATGGGCTCGGGCCTGTTCGACGCCTATCCGCGGCTACAGATCATCCTCGGTCACATGGGGGAGGGGCTGCCTTACTCGATGTGGCGCGTCGACAATCACAACAAGTGGATGCGGGCGCAGAATGCCTATCCAGCGCGGCGCAAGATCGCCGATTATTTCCGGGAGAACTTCTACATCACCACGTCGGGCAATTTCCGTACCCAGACGTTGATCGACGCGATGCTCGAGATCGGCGCCGACCGCATCCTCTTCTCCGCCGACTGGCCATTCGAGAACATCGACCACGCCGCCGACTGGTTCGACACGGCCGCGATCTCCGAAGGCGACCGCATCAAGATCGGCCGCGACAACGCGCGCGCCCTGTTCGGGCTCGGCGAGGCATCAATCCAATCTGCCGCAGAGCAGAACACGTCATCAATTTCAATGGAGGAACCCCGTGAACATCTCGTCCGAAATCGACGTGCATGAGGAACTGTCCGGCGCTTCGATCGGACCGTTCCACAAGCTACTCGGCATTCTGATCACGCTCATCACGCTGTTCGACGGCTATGACACCTTCAATCCGGCCTATGTCATCCACTACGTGGTGCAGCCCTGGGGACTCGCACCAAGCCAGGCGGGCTTTCTGGTGAGCTCGGGTCTCGTCGGCTTCCTGTTCGGCGCGGTCGGCCACGGCAGCGTGGCCGATCGCTTCGGCCGGCGCGGCACGCTGCTGGCCGGTCTCTGGATCGTCAACGTCTTCACCTTGCTGACCGCCATGCTGGCGAGCGATTTCTGAAGCTACTGCGCGCTTCGCTTCGTCACCGGGCTCGGCCTCGGCGTGCTGCTGCCGCTCGGCACGACCTTCATCAACGAGCTCGCGCCCAAGCGTGTCAGCAATACGTTCTCGCTCTGGGGCGTCACGCTTGGGTGGTCGCTCGGCGGCGTCTGCGCCGGCCTCGTCGGCGTGTTCCTGACGCCGCAGCATGGATGGCAGATCCTCTATTACATCGGGGCGCTGTCGATCCCGTTGACCTTCGTGGCCCACGCCATCCTGCCCGAGAGCCCGCAATTCCTGGCGACCCGGTCGCGGATCCCCGAGTTGCGCGCGCTGCTCGCACGATTGCGGCCGGAACGGGCTCCCGCCTACCAGAATGCGACGTTCGCGTCGGTCGACCGCGGCGCGCCGCAGAGCACGATCGGCACCTTGCTCAGCCCACGCTATCGTCGCGTCTCGCTGACCATCTGGATCACGGCGTTTCTCAGCCTGTTCGCGATCTTCGGTCTCACCGGCTGGATTCCGACGGTGATGCTGAAGCGTGGCGAGACATTTGCCGCCTCGTTCGGCTTCGGAGCCCTGATGCAGGCAATGTCCTTCATCGGCGGTCTTACGCTGGCGATGCTGGCCGACCGCAATTTTACGCTGACGCCGCGCTATCTCGCGACGTGGTGGCTGAGCGGCGGGATCGCCGTGCTGGCGCTCGTCTTCGTCAGCGGTCATGGCGTCAATCTCGCCATTGTCGCCATTGCAGGGTTCTGCATCATCGGCGCGCAGCATGTCCTCAACAACTTCACCGCCGGCTCGTACGAAACCTGCTTCCGTGCCAGCGGCGTCGGGATGGAGCTGGGCATCGGCCGGGTCGGAGCGATCCTCGGGCCCTACGTCATCGGCCTCCTGCAGCAGCTCACCGGCGGTCCTGACGCCGTGTTCTGGGCAATCGGTGGTGCGTCGATCGTCGGCGCGCTGGCGATTGGATCGCTTGGGCTGGCCGCCGCAAAGCGCTTCCCGAGGGTCGATGTTGCAGCCGCGGAGTGACGGGGCACGTTGATCTATCCACGGGGGCGGTCGACGTCGATTGGCCGTCCGCTTTCACCGACGAAACTTCGCCAGAGGAGATCCGAAATGCCGACATCCACCCGTTCCGCCGTGACCACAGGCCTGCCCGATGCCTGGGTGCTTCTGTTCGCGCGCGTCGCGATTGCGCCGCTGTTTCTCTACAGCGGCGTCGGAAAGGTGCTGGCATTTGCCGTAACCGCAGGCAGGCTTCCGGGAGGAGCGGACGGGCTCGGCGCCGTTCTCGCCGCAGGCGCGATCGCGGTTGAGCTCGGAGGCGGCATGGCCCTGCTGCTCGGCCTGTTCTCGCGTCAGGCGGCTGCGGTCCTGTTCCCGTTCACCATCGCCGCGACGCTGATGTTTCACAATTTCTGGGCCGTGCCGGAAGCGCAGGTCGTGATGCAGACCATCAACTTCCTGAAGAACCTTGGCCTGCTCGGCGCTCTTGCTCTCATCGCCTTCTATGGACCGGGCGCATATGCCGTCCAGACCGCGATCAAGGCTGGCCCCAAAGGTGCCCCCGGGCTCTCGTGATCTTCCGCTACGCCGCCGAGGAGCTCACCGCGAAGCGCGCCAGCGCCTCGCGGTCGATATCGATGCCCAGTCCCGGTCCGTCGGGAACGCGCACGACACCTTTTTCGTGCTCGATCGGCTCCTTCAAGATCGCCTGCCGGATCGGATGCTCGGTGCGGTCGAATTCGAGCATCGGCTCGATCGGCGCAAGCGAGGTCGGCGTGTGTGACGGCAGCACGGCGAGAAGTTGCAGCGAGGCCGCGATCGCGATCCCGGTGCCCCAGACATGCGGGTTGTAGCGGATGCCGAACGCCTCGCTCATGTCGGCGATCTTCTTGCATTCGGAGAGGCCACCTGCCGCGCAGGTGTCGGGCTGGGCGATGTCCAGCGCATGCGATGTGAACAGGTCGCGGAAGCCGAAGCGCGTGAACTCGCACTCGCCGCCAGCGATGGGAATCGTCAGCGCGGATCGAACCGCGCGATATCCCGCGACGTCCTCCGGCGGCACCGGCTCCTCGAACCAGCCGATGTCGTAGCGCTCGATCATGCGGCCGAGCCGGATCGCCGCCACCGCGTCATAAGCGTGGTTCGCATCGACCATCAGCGCGACATCCGGGCCGATCGCTTCGCGCACCGCGCGCGTGACCGCGGCATCCTCGGCGATGCCGAACCCGACCTTCAGCTTCACGGCGCGGAAACCTTCCGCGGCGTAGCCGGCCGCTTCCTCCGGCAGGTATTTGAGCGGATCGCCTGATTTGCGCCGGTAGAGCCCGGTCGCATAGGCGGCCACCTCCTTGCGCGCGGCGCCGCCGAGAAGCTGATGCGCGGGCACGCCGAAATGCTTGCCCTTGATGTCCCACAACGCGATGTCGATGCCGCTCAGGCCCTGGATCACGACACCCTTCTGGCCGTGATCGCGCAAGCGCGCATAGACCATCTGCCACAGCACGCCGGTGCGCAGCGGATCCTCGCCGATCAGCCACGGCGCGATGCTCTGCACCACCGCCGCCGTCATCCGCGCCGGCCCGTAGCATTCGCCCCAGCCGGTCAGGCCGTCATCCGTCTCGATCTCGACCAGCATCGCGGTGCGCGTGTCGTACCAGGCGCGCGAATAGGCGAAGGGCTGCGAGAGCTTTGCTTCGAGGATGTGCGTGCGCACCTTGGTGATCTTCATCGTCGATGTTCCCTCAATCCGTTCACCGCGCCTCATCCAGCGCACACATCACCGTGCAGACGACGCCGCGCGGCAGGAAGTCGACGGTCGCCTCGCCGCCGAGCTGATCGCGCGCGCTGCGCTCGATCAGGCGCGAGCCGAAACCGCGCTGCACCGGCTCCGTCACCGGTGGTCCGCCGATCTCGCTCCAGATCAGCCGCAGCCGGGGCTTCGGCGTGTCGGCAATGACCTCCCAGTCCAGCGTGACCCGACCGGTCTCGTTCGACAGCGCGCCGTATTTCGCGGCGTTGGTGGCGATCTCGTGCACGATCATCGACAGCACCACGGCGAGCCGCGGCGACAGCGGCACGGCGGGGCCGGCCATGCGGATGCGATCGGGATTGCTCAGCAGGAACGGCTGGAGCACGCGCGCGATCACATCCCTCAGCTCCGAGCCCGCCCATTTCTCCTGGCTCAGGAGATTATGCGCCTCGGCGAGCGCACCGAGCCGTCCTTCGAACTTGGTCCGCTCGTCCCGGCTTGAGCTTCGGAAGGTCTGCACCGCGATCGCCTGCATCAAGGCCAGCGTGTTCTTGACGCGATGGTTGAGCTCCTCGATCAGCAGATTATGCAGCATCTCGCCGCGCGCGATCGTGGTCGCCATCCGCACCGCGAAGGTCAGGCCGGTCAGCAGCAGGATGCCGCCGATCAGGCTGGTGATCGCGATGTCGCGCCAGAGCGGGGCGATCAGCGAGCTCTCGGCGACACCGGCCACGACCGTCCAGCCGGTCAGCCGCGATCTCGTATAGGCGGAGGACAGCGCGACGCCGTCGAGCGAAACGGAGGAGAGGGTCGCCTCCGGCGTCCGAGCCATCGCGTCGTTCAGCGCGCCGGAGGCCTGCTTGCCGAACGTCTCGGCCGGATTGGGCGCGCGCGCGAACACGCGACCCTTGGTGTCCAGCAGCGACACCGTCCATTGATCGTTCGGCCGCTGCTGCTCGACCAGTTTCTGGAAGGTCGCCATCGGCGGACTGAAGGAGAGCGCGTAGACGACCTCATCGTTGCGCAGCACGGGAACCTCGACGGTCACGATCGGCCGGTTCTTGGTCGAGCCGGTGAACAGGTCGGAATATTGCGGCGACTTGCTCGCAAATACCCGCTCGACGATCTCGCGATTGTTGCGGGGCGGCAGGTTTGTCGTTTCACTCGTGACGGTCGAGAACAGCTGGTGCCCGCTCCCGTCCGCCACCAGCAGGACGCTGTCCTCGCCATATTGGCTGATGAACCCGGTTGCGAGCCGGCGGAAGTCGTCGAAGTCGCCGCTTTGCAGCGCGTTGCTGAGCGCCAGCACCTGCAAGCCGCCGGTCATCCGCTGCACTTCGGAATCGAGCACGAGGCGCATGCTTCGCACCGTCTCCAGCACGCGTCGTGTCGCGTCGCTGCGGTCCTGGCGATAGTTGGAATAGGCAATACCGACCGCAAAGACGATCAGCGGCAACATCGTTCCCGTGACCAGAAGAGCGAGCCGGACCGGCAGTGTGAGCTTTGACAAACGCGGGCGTCCCGGTTCCAGCGCAGCGGCGCCGGATTATGATTTTGGGGAGACAATACGGGTGAGACTTGCACCGCGCCACGATTTTCGCGTCCGGCGAGCACGTCAGAGAGGGATTTTGCAGCGCGGTCGCGGGCGTCCGCGCGTCAGGTCATGCCGATCGCCGTCAGCAGCAGACACATGGCATAGACAGCTGCCAGACTGAGCCCGGCGATCCGGGCCTCTCGGTGAGATCTCATCGTGAACTCCAAGGAAGGCGACCCCGCCGGCGTTCGCGGCCGACGAGTTCTACGTCGTGCAGGACGTCAAGACGAAGAAGTGCACGGTCGTCGACAAGAAGCCGATCGACACTTCCGTGACCGTCGTCAGCCCGTCGGGCACGATCTACAAATCGCACACCGGGGCTGAAAGCGGCATGAAGACCGTCAAGGTCTGCACGTCCAACTGAGGAGGATGACGCAATGCCTATTCTGATTTTGTGGGCCGTGCCCGCCGTTCTGGTGCTCGGCGGGGGCATTTATCTGATCGGCCATATGCACTAGTACCCGGAATCAGAGCTGAGTGATACGGCGGCCTTTGAAACGGCGTTGACGGACCTTTTTCTTGGTCCAGACGAAGGGCTCGGCTCTGTCGTTGTATGCGTTGACG
>NZ_JASAUS010000043.1:0-64043 GCF_029953005.1 Bradyrhizobium sp. Mp27
TGGCGCCTACACCCACAACTGGGATGCGTACTGGAACACGGCAATCTACGGTTCGTACGCTCAGCTGAAGTACGGCAACGGTGGTGCGGCTCTCGTTTGCGGCCAACTCGCTACGTTGGGTGCCGCCACCGCGGGTATCACCTCTTGCAACCCGGACTTCAACATCGGCACGATCGGTCTGATCACCCGCTGGACGCCGGTGAAGAACCTGACCTTCTCGGCGGACGTGGCTTACACCATGCTCGACCAGAAGTACGCGGGCACGATCAGCACGCTCGCCGCTGGCCCTGCGTTTGTTGTGGCCAAGCCGGGTGCCGTGTACGAGCTGAAGGATCAGAGCACGGTCAGCATGCTGATCCGCGCTCAGCGCAACTGGTAAGTTTGGTCTAACGACCTGACAGAGAGCCCCGGCGGGAAACCGCCGGGGCTTTTCTTTTGGCGGCATGGCTGTTTTAACGCCGCGGAGGGCTGGCGTTGCTCCCGTGCTCCATCGTCCGTGACGATCTGGACGAGGCTGTTACGGAGGAGAGGCCTCGGCGCTGCGGGCATCTCCGCGCAATGTATGCAACGGGCCGACTGCCGTTGACGGCATGGCCTTGCAAGCTCCCCACCGTCCTGACGCTGCAGCAGGCGGCGATCGACGCCTTCATGTTCGAGGAGGTGGAACGGCGAGCTTGCCGATCGGACGACGACCAGGAAGCGCTCGGGCTCAGCGTCGAGCAAGGCTCGCCTGAAGATCGCGCGCGAGCTTCAGCCCTTCTTCAGCGGCTCACGTCCGGACACGTTGCGGCGCTCGCCGCCGATGCTCTCGGCGGTCAATCGGGAGCGCATAGGAGGATGGCTCTATTCCACGCTGCCGGTGCCGCGGCGCAGGTCCGCCTCGATCTGCAACCGTGTGCCGCCGCCGAAGCGGGCGCGGTAGACCTGAAGATTCTCCATGATCCGCTGCACGTAGTTGCGCGTCTCGGAGAACGGAATCAGCTCGACCCAGTCGACCGCGTCGACCTTGGGATCGCGCGGGTCGCCGTAGCGGTCGACCCATTTCTTCACGCTGCCGCGGCCGGCATTGTAGGCGGCAAAGGTCATGATGTAGGAGCCGCGGTAGTCCTCGAGCAGTCCGCCGAGCTCGGCCGAGCCGAGCGTGGCGTTGTAGACCGAATCGTTCTTCAGCCGCCCCAGATCGTAGGTCGCGCCGTGCCGCTTGCAGACGTAACGCGCGGCGTCCGGCGTCACCTGCATCAGGCCGTAAGCCTGCGCCGGCGAGACCACTGAGGGGTTGAACGCGCTTTCCTGCCGCGCGATCGCATAGACGATGCTGCGCTCGACCTCGGGGCCGATCGGCGTGAACTGCGGAATGCCGTTGACGGGATAGGCGTAGAAGTCGAAGGGGAGGCCGCGGTTGAGCGCAGCCTTGCCGAGCAGCAGCATGCCGCGCGCGTCGCTGTAGCGCTGGGTGAGCTCGCCAAGGCCGGCAAGCGCCTCGGGATCGCCGTTCTCGCCCATGTCGGCGAGAACAGGTATCGCCATCTCGCGTTCGTCGAGCTCGTAGAGCAGGTGCGCGGCGCGCACGATCTCCAGCCGTTCGGCGCCGCGGCCGCGCGGCTGGCTGTTGAGCTCGATCTGCGGCAGGCCGAGTTTTGCGCGCGCGAGCTGGCCGTAATAGCTGGTAGATTGCTCGGCCGCCCGCGCGTAGGCGTTGCGCGCCTCCTGCTGGCGGCCCGCCGCTTCCGCCGCGCGGCCCTGCCAATAGCCGGCGCGCGCCAGCGTGGTCGGATTGACGCTGCCGACGCCGATGCGGGCGAAATGCTGGCTGGCGGCCGCGGGATCATTGAGGAAGCGCAGCGCGATCCAGCCGGCGGTGAACTCCTGCTCGGTCTTGTAGATGTCGCGCGAGGGCAGGGCCGCATCGCGCGCGATCAGATAGGCGCTGCGGAATTCCTCGGTGTCGATCATCTTGCGCGCCAGCAGGCGCCGCTCGATCCACCATTCGTCGAGATTGTAGAGCCGGTTCGGATCCTTCGGCGCCGACAGCATCAGCTGGGCGGCTTCGGCGAACTTCTCCTCGCGGCGCAGGAGCTGGATCTTGCTGAAGATGAAGCCGGGATCGTTGTGCAGCTCGCGCGGCACGGCGTCGAGCAGTGCGCGCGCGTTCGGCGCCTTCTTGACGGAGGCGATGCGGGCCTTGGCCAGCGCGACGTAGCCGGCGCCGAGGCGCTTTGCCGCGCGGAGCGCGGCTTCGTTCTCGCTGCCGTAGAGCAAGGTGTCCATCCGCGCCTTCTGGTCGCCCGGCGTCAGCAGGGCGCCGAACTGGTCGAGCGCGTTATTCTCGGTCTCCTCCGACATCGGATCACTGCGCCAGGCCTCGCGCACCAGCCGCTCGGCATTGGCGCGGTCGCCGCGCGCCAGCATCGCCTTGGCGAGCGTGAAGCGGCCCTTGGCGGACACAGGCGATTCATTCTCGAACCACGACCACGCGACCGAATCGTCGCGCCTGTCGTCCCACATCGCGGCCTCGAGGCGCCGGCGCAGGAAGGTCTGCGACGGCCAGCTCGGATTGGCGGAGAGGAAGGCGCGATAGCGTTCCACGGTCGCGCCATTGTCCTCGCTGCGCAGGATGATCCATTCGGCGAGCTTTCGTGCGACGGGATCCGAGATCGAGGCGGCGTAATTGGTGGCGTCGGCCGCCTTGCGCTTGCGCACGAGCTCGATGACGTTCTCGAGCGTGTCCTTGTCGGCCTGCGACGTCGAGGAGGTCGCAGCGACCGCGGCCGGCGTGACCGGCTTGCGCGGCGTGGCGTGCTGGCGGGTCGCCGGCGCAAGCAGAGGAGCCGCGACGGGTTTGGCGACGGGCGCCGGGGCGGCTGGCCTGACGGTGGCCGTCACGGCCGGCGCGGGGGCGGTCTTGGGGGGCGAGCCATTGGCGGCCGGCTGTGATTTTGGCGCGGCGGCTGCGGGCTTGGGCTTGTCCTTTTCCTTGGCGGGTTCCTTGCCGGCGCTCTTGCCTGCATCCTTGCCAGGTTTCTTCGCGGCATCCTTGGCCGGGGCGGCAGCTGCTCCCTTGCTCGCGCCCTTCGGTGTTTCCTTGCCGGTTCCCTTCGTTGTTTCTTTGGCCGATCCCTTCGCGGCGTCCTTGGCCGCCGGCTTCGCGGTGTCCTTGGCCCCGTCCGCGGTCGTCTCATTGGACTTGGCCAGGGCGGCGCAGCCGACCGACAGCCCGGCCATGAGGCACACGGCCAGACCGGTGGATCGCCATGCGGAACGAGGAAAGGAAGTCACGGCGTTTGGTCGCCCCGAATCAGTCAGTTGGCTCAAGACCTAGCTGTATTCGCTTGAATATGCGGACAAAATACCAACAGCTGCTTACCTTTGCCCGGTTTGCACCACCACCGCGGCAAAATCGCGGCTTAAACGGTGCGTCACACGGAAGCGGGTCTTTTACCGGCGGGATAGACCCGATATGAATGCAGCTTGCTCAAGAGATAGCCGCGTACGGAGGAAGTCCATGGCAGCCAAGACGAAATTCCGGGGATCGTTCACCGCCTTGGTTACGCCGTTCAAGAACGGCTCGCTGGACGAGGCGGCGTTCCGCTCGCTGGTCAACTGGCAGATCTCGGAAGGCACCAACGGCCTGGTCCCGGTCGGCACCACCGGCGAGAGCCCGACGCTCAGCCATGACGAGCACAAGAAGGTCGTAGAATGGTGCATCGCTGAAGCCAAGGGGCGCGTACCCGTGGTCGCGGGCGCCGGCTCCAATTCGACGAAAGAGGCGATCGAGCTCGCGCAGCACGCCGAGAAGGCCGGCGCGGACGCCGTGCTGGTTGTGACGCCCTATTACAACAAGCCGACCCAGGAAGGGATGTACCAGCACTTCAAGGCGATCAACGATGCGATCGGCATCCCGATCATCATCTACAACATTCCGCCGCGCTCGGTGATCGACATGTCGGTCGACACCATGAAGCGGCTGTGGGAGCTGAAGAACATCGCCGGCGTCAAGGACGCCACCGCCAGCATGGTCCGCGTCTCGCAGCAGCGCGCGGCGATGGGCGAGGATTTCAACCAGCTCTCCGGCGAGGACGCGACCATCCTCGGCTACATGGCGCATGGCGGCCACGGCTGCATCTCGGTGACTTCGAACGTCGCGCCGCGCCTGTGCTCGGAATTCCAGGCCGCCTGGGCGAAGGGCGATACCAAGGCGGCGCTCGCAATCCACGACAAGCTGATGCCGCTGCACAACAACCTCTTCATCGAGAGCAACCCGGCGCCAATCAAGTACGCGATGTCGCTGCTCGGCAAGCTGGACGAGACGCTGCGGCTGCCGATGGTTCCGGTCACCGAGCCGACGCGCGTTGCCGTGCGCAGCGCCATGGTTCATGCTGGGCTGATCAATTGATTTAGCCAACCGGGGAGCCGTTCATGAGCGTCGACGAGAAGGGCAGGAAGATGCTCACGGAGTTCCGCGAGTTCGCCATGAAAGGCAACGTCGTCGACCTCGCCGTCGGCGTCATCATCGGTGCGGCCTTCGGCGGCATCGTCACGTCGCTGGTCGGTGACATCATCATGCCGATCATCGGCGCTGCGACCGGCGGCCTCGATTTCTCGAACTACTTCGCCCCCTTGTCGAAGGCGGTGACCGCCACCAACTTAGCGGATGCGAAAAAGCAAGGTGCAGTACTTGCTTACGGCAGCTTCCTGACGCTGACGATCAACTTCATCATCGTCGCCTTCGTGTTGTTCCTGGTGATCCGCGCCATGAACACGCTGAAGCGCAAGGAGGAGGCGGCGCCTGCGGCTCCGGCAAAACCGTCGGCCGAGGTCGAACTGCTGACCGAGATCCGCGATCTCCTCAAGAAGTCTTGACGCGCGCGCTTCATCCGAGCTGTTAGCTTACGCGCGTATCTCGATCAGGTTTGTCTTCCATGGCCGATAAGAACGAACGTCCAATCAAGGTCATGGCGGAAAATCGCAAGGCCCGCTTCAACTATGCGATCGAAGACACGATCGAGGCGGGCATTGCGCTCACCGGCACCGAGGTCAAATCGATCCGCAACGGCAAGAGCACGATCGCGGAGTCCTACGCCGATTCCAAGGACGGCGAGATCTGGCTGATCAACGCCACCATTCCCGAATATCTCCAGGGCAACCGCTTCAATCACGAGCCCAAGCGGCCGCGAAAGCTGCTTCTGCATCGCAAGCAGATCAACAAGCTGATGGGCGCGGTCGACCGCGAAGGCATGACGCTGATCCCGCTCAAGCTCTATTTCAACGAGCGCGGGCGAGCCAAACTGCAGCTGGCGGTTGCAAAGGGCAAGAAGCTGCACGACAAGCGCGAGTCCGAGAAGAAGCGCGACTGGAGCCGGGAGAAGGGCCGGCTGTTGCGGGCGAGGGGATAGCGGCAAGAGGTTGGCGGATGACTCAGAAGAACCTGCTCGAGGTCGATTGGAGCCAGATTCCCGCACCCGCCGACGACGGCGGCGCCGCGCATCTCAAGGGCATGACCTTGCCTCCAGTCAGCCTGCTCGCGACCGACGATACGTCGGTGAATCTGTCGGCGCTCTCCGGCCGGACCGTGGTGTTCGCCTATCCGCGCACCGGCGAGCCCGGCAAGATCGGGCTGGTCGACGATTGGGACATGATCCCGGGCGCGCGCGGTTGCACGCCGCAGACTTGCGCGTTTCGTGACCTGTTTGCCGAGCTGAAAGCCGCCGGCGCCGCCCAGGTGTACGGCCTCTCGACCCAGAGCAACGCGTACCAGACCGAGATGGCGTCGCGGCTGCACCTGCCGTTCCCCGTGCTGTCGGACGAGAAGCTGGCGCTGACGCGCGCCCTCAATCTGCCGACCATGGAGGTCGCTGGCCTGACCTTGATCAAGCGGCTTGCGCTGATCATTGACGATGCCAAGATCACCCATGTGTTCTATCCGGTGTTTCCGCCCGACCGGAACGCCGGCGATGTCCTGGACTGGCTGAAGGCCAATCCAGCCGAGCCCTAGTCCAGGTCGGCCTTCACCTTCGCGAACACGCTGCGGAACATGTCCGTCGTCAGCACGCCGGTGTTCGTGTTGTAGCGCGAGCAATGATAGCTGTCGTAGAGCCTGAATGCGCCGGCCAGATGCACGGCGCCGTGGCCGAAGGGAGCTTGCGAAGCCTTCAGGTTCAGCGGCTTGAGCACCGTGTCGTGCGCAATGCGTCCGAGCGCGACGATGGCGCGCAAGTTCGGCATCGTCGCGAGATTGGCCCCGAGGAACTGGCGGCAGGTGTTGATCTCGACCGGCAGCGGCTTGTTCTGCGGCGGAACGCAATGCACGGCATTGGCGATCCGGCAGTCGACCAGCTTGAGGCCGTCGTCGGGCCGCGCCTGATAGGTGCCCTTGGCGAAGCCGTATTCGAGCAGCGTGGCGTAGAGCAGGTCGCCGGCATAGTCGCCGGTGAAGGGGCGGCCGGTGCGGTTGGCGCCCTGCATGCCTGGTGCAAGGCCGACGATCAGCAAGCGCGCCGTGATGTCGCCGAAGGGGGGAACCGGCGCGTTGTGCCACAACGGCTCGCGCGCGCGGTTCGCCTCGCGAAAGGCGACCAGGCGCGGACAAAGCGGACAGTCACGGTCGGGGACGAGGGTGAGAGGCTGGCGGCTTGACCGGGCCGCCTCACTCCTCGAAGTCGTCATCGCCCCTCGGCGCCATCGTGGTCGCGCGCTGGAGGAACTGCGGGGCGTGATGGCGTCCCTCGCCACGCTCGCCGCGGTCACGCGGGGCGGGGCGTTCGGACGGGTCGCGGCCGAGCTTGGATTGCAGCTCGACGAGGTCGGTGAAGACATCGGCCTGGCGGCGCAGCTCGTCGGCGATCATCGGCGGCTGGCTCGCGATGGTGGAGATCACGGTGACCCGGACGCCGCGGCGCTGGACGGCTTCGACCAGGGAGCGGAAGTCGCCGTCACCCGAGAAAAGCACCATCTGGTCGATGTGCTCGGCGAGCTCCATCGCGTCCACGGCGAGCTCGATGTCCATGTTGCCCTTGACCTTGCGGCGGCCGGAGGCGTCGATGAACTCCTTGGTCGCCTTGGTGACGACCGTGTAGCCGTTGTAGTCGAGCCAGTCGATCAGCGGGCGGATCGAGGAGTACTCCTGATCCTCGATGATCGCGGTGTAGTAGAACGCCCGCAACAGCGTCCCGCGGCTCTGAAACTCCTTCAGCAGGCGCTTGTAGTCGATGTCGAAGCCCAGAGTTTTCGCCGTCGCGTAGAGATTGGCCCCATCGATGAAGAGCGCGATCTTGTTAGTTGCAGAAGGTGACATTCAGTTTGCTCGCGTAGCGTTCGTGATTGATCGTTTATTGTTGGCGCGGCGACAGCAAGCCGCGCAATCTTATGGTGCCGCCGAAACCCGTCGAAACCGCAAATCCGGAGAAGTCGTGGCAATCAAGGTATAGTTATGGCGGACCTGCATACGCCCGGTGCCACCCTCCATGGCAGCCCGGCAAACCACCCATCCCAGCCCCAATGTGGGGGTAGCAGAGCCGTTTGGCGAGGCCAAATCACAAATTGGCCTTGCGAAATCGCCCTGTCCCCTATAACTAGCGCCAATCATCCACATATTTCGTCCCACCCACAACGGAGCGACAGTCCATGGCTCGCGTCACCGTAGAAGATTGTATCGACAAGGTCGACAACCGGTTTGACCTGGTCCTACTGGCCGCCCACCGGGCCCGCATGATTTCGTCCGGTTCACAACTAACGGTTGACCGCGATAACGACAAGAACCCCGTTGTGTCTTTGCGCGAAATTGCGGACGAAACCATCTCGCCGGAGGACCTCCGCGAGGAGCTGGTCCACTCGCTCCAGAAATTCGTCGAGGTCGACGAGCCCGAGCCCGATACGGTCCCGCTGATCGGTTCCGCCGGTGCCAGCGTCGATGCCGACGATACCGAAGTTGCCGTTGAGCGCATGACCGAAGAGGAGCTCCTGAAGGGCCTCGAGGGCCTCGCGCCGCCGGAAGAACAGCCCGAGGAGGACGAGTAATCGTCCCGTCGCAGTTGTCGATTTCTTGTGATCCTATCAAAGGCCCGAACCCGTGTTCGGGCCTTTGCTTTTGTTGGCGTTTTCGTGGTTACCATAGCGTTGCCGCATCGCGCTGCGCGCCTGTCACCGAATTGATCGGACGCACGCGCGATCGGGGCTAAGATGTATGCAACGGGCGGCTCATGGTCCGTTTGAAGGCAGGATGGCATGGTGTATCGGGGCCGGAGACAAACGCAGATGCTGGCCGCAACCGAATCGGTTGCCGTGGCCCCGACTGCGCCGGTGGGGCGCCCGGCCAAGCCTCGCGCGCGCATGATGCGTCAATATGACCTCGTCGAGCGCGTCAGGTCCTACAATCCCAATACCAACGAAGACCTGCTGAACCGCGCCTACGTCTACGCCATGAAGGCGCACGGCTCGCAGACCCGTGCCTCGGGCGATCCGTACTTCTCGCACCCGCTCGAAGTGGCGGCGATTCTCACCGATCTGAAGCTCGACGATGCCACCATCGTGGCCGCCCTGCTGCACGACACGATCGAGGACACCGAGGCGACGCGCGCCGAGATCGACCAGATCTTCGGGCCCGAGATCGGCGCGCTGGTCGAGGGCCTGACCAAGCTGAAGCGGCTGGAGCTGGTGTCGCGCGAGGCCAAGCAGGCCGAGAACCTGCGCAAATTGTTGCTGGCCATTGCCGACGATGTCCGCGTTCTGCTGGTCAAGCTCGCCGATCGCCTGCACAACATGCGTACGCTGGACTTCGTGCCGCCGGAGTCGCGACGGCGCATTGCCGAGGAGACGCTCGACATCTATGCGCCGCTGGCCGGCCGCATGGGCATGCAGGAAATGCGCGAGGAGCTGGAGGATTTGTCCTTCCGCACCCTCGATCCGGAAGCCTATTCGGTGGTGATGCAGCGGCTCGACGCGCTCGCCGAGCGCAACCGCAACCTGATCGGCGAAATCGAGGACCAGCTCTCCAACAATCTGCGCCACCGGGGGCTGGGCGCGCGGGTCTATGGCCGCCGCAAGAAGCCGTTCTCGATCTGGACCAAGATGGAACGCAAGTCGGTCGGCTTCGAGCAATTGTCCGACATCTTCGGCTTCCGCCTCGTCGTCAACGACATCGAGGCCTGCTATCGCGCGCTCGGCATCGTCCACACCAACTGGCCGGTCGTGCCCGGGCGTTTCAAGGACTACATCTCGACGCCGAAGCAGAACGACTACCGCTCGATCCACACCACGGTGATCGGCCCTGGCAACCAGCGTGTTGAGCTGCAGATCCGTACCGAGGCGATGGACCAGATCGCCGAGCGCGGCATCGCCGCACATGTGTTCTACAAGGAAGACGTGGGCTCGCCGACCGAGTTTCTCAAGCGCGAGTCCAACGCGTTCGCCTGGTTGCGCCACACCATCGGCATCCTCTCGGAGAGTGCCAACCCCGAGGAATTCCTCGAGCACACCAAGCTCGAGCTGTTCCACGACCAGGTGTTCTGCTTCACCCCGAAGGGCAAGCTGATCGCGCTGCCGCGCCATGCCAATGTGATCGACTTCGCCTATGCCGTGCACACCGACGTCGGCAACAGCGCCGTCGGCTGCAAGATCAACGGCCAGTTCGCGCCGCTGTCCTCGGAGCTCCAGAACGGCGACGAGGTCGAGGTGCTGACCTCGGAGGCGCAAGCGGCGCCGCCCTCGGCCTGGGAAACGCTCGCTGTCACCGGCAAGGCGCGCGCCGCGATCCGCCGCGCCACCAGGACCGCGGTGCGCGACCAATATGTCGGTCTCGGCCGGCGCATCGTCGAACGCCTGTTCGAGCGCGCCAAGATCGAATACGCCGACGACAAGCTCAAGGGCGCGCTGCCGCGGCTCGCGCGTACCTCGATCGAGGACGTCATGGCGGCGGTCGGCCGCGGCGAGATCAAGGCCTCCCACGTCGCGCGTGCGATGTATCCCGACTACAAGGAGGAGCGCATCGCGCGCTACGGCGCCAAGAAGGGGCTCGCAGCCAAGCTCAGGGAGAAGTCGTCGGAGCCGCCGCGCAGCCCGGTCGCGATCCCGATCCGCAGCATCAATTCCGACCTGCCGGTGAAGTTCGCGCCGAACGGCGGCGCCTTGCCCGGGGACCGCATCGTCGGCATCGTCACGCCGGGCGAGGGGATCACGATCTACCCGATCCAGGCGCCGGCCCTGAAGGATTTCGAGGAGGAGCCGGAGCGCTGGCTCGACGTGCGCTGGGACATCGAGGATTCCGCGCCGCAGCGCTTCCCGGCCCGCATCAAGGTCGAGAACGTCAACGAGCCCGGCGCGCTGGCACAGATCGCGACCGTGATCGCCGAGCACGACGGCAACATCGACAACATCAGCATGCAGCGCCGCTCGCCCGATTTCACGGAGACGACGATCGACCTCGAGGTCTACGATCTCAAGCATCTGAGCGCGATCCTCGCCCAGTTGCGCGCCAAGGCGGTCGTCGCCCGTGTCGAACGTGTTAATGGATAGACGCCTCTCGCATGCGTCCGTCTCCCTGATTTCGTGAGTCCTGAAATGTCCGCTTCTCCGCTCCGCCTCGGCGTCAATATCGACCACGTCGCAACCGTGCGTAACGCGCGCGGCGGCCGCCATCCCGATCCGGTGCGCGCCGCGCTGCTTGCGATCGAGGCCGGCGCCGACGGCATCACCGCGCATCTGCGCGAGGATCGCCGCCACATCCGCGACGAGGACATGGCGCGGCTGAAGGCCGGGATCTCCAAGCCGCTCAATTTTGAGATGGCGGCGACCGACGACATGATGCGCATCTCGCTCGCCACGAAGCCGCACGCGGTGTGCCTCGTGCCCGAGCGCCGCCAGGAGGTGACGACCGAAGGCGGCCTCGACGTGGTCGGCCAGCACAATGCGCTCGCGCCCTATATCGCGCGGCTGAACGATGCCGGCATCCGGGTGTCGCTGTTCATCGCCGCGGACCCTGCGCAGATCGAGATGGCGGCGCGGCTGAAGGCGCCCGTGATCGAGATCCACACCGGCGCCTGGTGCGACGCCGTCGTCGAGGGTCATACCGACAAGGCCGGGGCGGAGTGGAAGCGGATCGTGGCGGGGGTGAAGCTGGCGAAGCAAGCCGGGCTCGAAATCCATGCCGGCCACGGGCTCGACTATGCGACCGCGGAGACGATCGCGGCGCTGCCGGAGATCATGGAGCTCAACATCGGCTACTACATGATCGGCGAAGCGCTGTTCGTCGGGCTCGCCGAGACGGTGCGCAGCATGCGCGCGGCGATGGATCGCGGCCGGAGCCGGGCATGATCATCGGCATCGGCTCCGACCTGATCGACATCACCCGCGTCGGCAAGGTGATCGAGCGCCATGGCGAACGTTTCCTCGACCGCATCTTCACCGCGGCCGAGCGGGCCAAGGCGGAGCGGCGCGCCAAGAGCGAGAAGATGGTGGTCGCAACCTACGCCAAGCGCTTCGCCGCCAAGGAGGCCTGCTCGAAGGCGCTCGGCACCGGCATCCGGAACGGTGTCTGGTGGCGCGACATGGGGGTGGTCAACCTGCCGGGGGGGCGGCCGACCATGCAGTTGACCGGCGGGGCGCTGGCCCGGCTCCAGGCCCTGACGCCCGAGGGGTTCGAAGCGAAAATCGACCTGTCGATCACCGACGACTGGCCGCTGGCGCAGGCCTTCGTCATCATTTCCGCCGTGCCGTTGGTCAGGCCCTGACTGTCAGCGGGTCGCTTTTATAATTCTCATTGAAAATCAATGCTTTATCCAGTTTTGATGCGATCCTTGATTGCGTGGCTCCCGACAACCGTCTAAAAGTCCGCGGACGCAAATCATGCTGGGCGAATTCGGCTTTACGCCGGAATTGGCCCTCATTATCAGAATCAGGACAATCTCCTTGGGCCGCGAAGCGATGGGCTGTTCGCGGAAGGAGGGCGCTCTGTGACCGCCGGCCGGAATTGAGAGAGCAATGAGCGTGACTTCGGGAACGAAAACTGAAAGCGGCGTCGGCGAAACGATCCGCGTCGTGATCCACGCTCTCCTGATCGCGCTCGTGATCCGCACGTTCCTGTTCCAGCCGTTCAACATTCCGTCCGGTTCGATGAAGGCGACGCTGCTGGTCGGTGACTATCTGTTCGTCTCGAAATATTCCTACGGCTATAGCCACTACTCGATCCCGTTCTCGCCGCCGCTGTTCTCGGGGCGGATCTGGGGCTCGGACCCGAACCGCGGCGACATCGTCGTGTTCCGCCTGCCGAAGGACGACTCCACCGATTACATCAAGCGCGTCATCGGCCTTCCCGGCGACCGCATCCAGATGAAGGATGGGCTGCTCTACATCAACGACACTCCGGTCGAGCGGCAGCGCATGAGCGAATTTGTCGGCGAGGATCCCTGCGGCTCCGAAGGCGGGGGCATCTCGCGGGTGAAGCGCTGGAAGGAAACGCTGCCGAACGGCGTGTCCTATGAGACGCTGGACTGCGCCGATAACGGCTACATGGACAATACCAACGTCTACAACGTGCCGCCGGGCCATTTCTTCATGATGGGCGACAACCGCGACAACTCCACCGACAGCCGTTTCCTCGGCCAGGTCGGCTATGTGCCGCAGGAGAATTTGATCGGCCGCGCCCAGATGATCTTCTTTTCCATCGCCGAAGGCGAGCATGCCTGGATGTTCTGGCGCTGGCCTTGGGCGGTGCGCTGGAACCGTTTCTTCAAAATCGTCCGATGAAAGACGAAGCCAAGGACATCCCGATCCAATCGACCGAGCCCTCGGCGGGCGCCGACGGCGAAGCGGCGACCAAGATTCCTGCAAAGAAGAAGCGGGTGCGGAGCAGCAAGGCCAAGGCCTCGGATGCGAACGCGGCGCTCGAGGCGCGCATCGGCCACAGCTTTGCCGATCCGAATCTGCTGATGCAGGCGATCACGCATGTCTCGGCGCTGAAGTCGGGGCGCAAGCGCGGCGACAGCTATCAGCGGCTGGAATTCCTGGGCGACCATGTGCTGGGGCTCGTCGTCTCTGACATGCTCTATCACGCCTTCCCGAATGCCGACGAGGGCGAGCTGTCCAAGCGACTTGCCGAACTGGTGCGCAAGGAGAGCTGCGCCGACGTTGCCAAATCGCTCGGTCTGCTCGACGACGTCAAGCTCGGTTCGGTCGGGCCGAGCGCCGATGCCCGCCTGCGCAAGAGCGTGCTCGGCGACATCTGCGAGGCCGTGATCGGCGCCGTCTTCCTCGACGGTGGCTACGCGGCGGCGGCGGAATTCGTCAGGCGCAACTGGACCGAACGCATGCACAAGCCGCGGCGTCCCTTGCGCGATCCCAAGACCGTGCTGCAGGAATGGGCGCAGGGGAAGGGGCTGCCGACGCCGGTTTACCGCGAGGTCGAGCGCACCGGCCCGCATCACGATCCGCAGTTCCGCGTCGCGGTGGATCTGCCGGGATTGGCGCCGGCCGAAGGCGTCGGTGGCAGTAAGCGTGCAGCGGAGAAGGTGGCGGCCTCAGTGATGATCGAACGTGAAGGTGTTGGCGGCGGCAATGACGGCTGAAGCAAGCGGTGAGGCGCCCTCCGCAACGCGCTGCGGTTTCGTTGCGCTGATCGGCGCGCCGAATGTCGGAAAATCCACGCTGGTCAATGCGCTGGTCGGGGCCAAGGTCACGATCGTCTCGCGCAAGGTGCAGACCACGCGCGCGCTGATCCGCGGCATCGTCATCGAGAACAACGCGCAGATCATCCTGGTCGACACGCCCGGCATCTTCCTGCCCAAGCGCAGGCTCGACCGCGCCATGGTCTCGACGGCCTGGAGCGGGGCGCATGATGCCGACCTCGTCTGCGTGCTGCTCGACGCCAAGACCGGGATTGATGAAGAGGCCGAGGCGATCCTCACCAAGGCCGCGAGCGTCAATCACGACAAGATTTTGGTCATCAACAAGGTCGATCTGGTCCAGCGCGAGAAGCTGCTGGCGCTGGCGCAGGCCGCCAACGAGCGCATGGCCTTTGCAAAGACCTTCATGATCGCGGCGATCTCGGGCGACGGCGTCGACGACCTCAGGCATACGCTGGCCGAAATCGTGCCGCCGGGGCCGTTCCTCTACCCCGAAGACCAGATGTCGGACGCGCCGATGCGGCAGCTTGCGGCCGAGATCACGCGCGAGAAGATCTATCGCAAGCTGCACCAGGAATTGCCCTACCAATCCACGGTCGAGACCGACAAGTGGGAGGAGCGCAAGGACAAGTCGGTGCGCATCGAGCAGACGATCTTCGTCGAGCGCGAGAGCCAGCGCAAGATCGTGCTGGGCGCAGGCGGCGCCACCATCAAGTCGATCGGCGCGGACTCGCGCAAGGAGATCGGCGAGATCCTGGGCGTGCCGGTGCACCTGTTCCTGTTCGTCAAGGTGCGCGAAAACTGGGGTGACGATCCCGATCGCTATCGCGAGATGGGCCTGGAATTTCCTAAAGAATAACCAAGAAAAGATCGGTCACCGATGAGCGTACCCAGCAACGTCCGGCGCTTCGAAGCGCTGCTCTATGCGTCATTGATGCTGGATGCCCTGTCGGTCGCGGTGCAGGACCGCACGCCCAATGCCGAGATGACCGAGCAGATGATCATGATGGCGACCATGCTCGCCGGCGGCATGATCCTGCTGCTGGTCTATTTCGTCTGGTTGGCTGCGCGTTGGCGCAAGAACTGGCCGCGCTGGGTGCTGGCGGCGGCCCTCGTGCTGTCCGTGATCTCGCTCGGCCAGATCATAGGCGAGAAGGGCCTGGAGCTCGACAGCGTCATCGAGATCGTCTCCTGCGTGCTGACCGCGATGGGGCTGTATTTCTCCTTCAGCGGCGATGCGCAGGGCTGGTTCAACGCCTAACGTCCTGCGCGATGCCGTAGGGTGGGCAAAGGCGCGCCCTTGCGCGCCGTGCCCACCATGATCGTGCCGTAAATCAAATTGGTGGGCACGCTTCGCTTTGCCCACCCTACGATCGCTCGAACTGCGCTACACTTCCTTCCATGGAATGGACCGACGAAGGCATCGTGCTGGGCGTGCGGCGGCATGGCGAGAGCAGCGCCATCGTCGAGCTGCTGACGCGTGTGCACGGCCGGCATCTCGGCCTCGTGCGCGGTGGCGCCGGTTCGCGGATGCGGCCGCTCTTGCAGCCCGGCAACAGCGTCAGCGTGGTGTGGCGGGCGCGGCTCGACGAGCATCTCGGCACCTATGCGGTCGAGGGCCTCAAGCTGCGCGCGGCGACGCTGCTGGGATCCTCCCACGGCGTCTATGGCGTCACCCATCTCGCCTCGATTGCGCGGCTGCTGCCGGAGCGCGATCCGCACGAAGACATCTTTGCGATGCTCGAACATTCGCTCGATGATTTCGACGATATCGGCAGTGCCGCCGTGCACCTCATCCATTTCGAGCTGGCGATGCTCGCCGAGCTCGGCTTCGGGCTCGCGCTGGAAAACTGCGCGGTGACCGGCGAGACCACGGACCTGATCTATGTTTCGCCGAAGTCCGGCGGCGCGGTGTCGCGCGGGGCCGGCGAACCGTGGCGCGACCGGCTGTTGCGCCTGCCGCCGTTCCTGCGTCGTGGCGAGGCCGCGAGCGACCTCACCGACCAGGATCTCCAGGACGGCTTCCGGCTCACCGGCCTGTTCCTGCTGCGCCATGTGCTGGAGCCCCGCGGCCAGGGCCATTCCGACGCGCGCGCCGGCTTCATCAATGCGCTGACGCGGCAGCAGGCGAAGGCGGCTATCCCGGCGCCATGACCTGAGGGGGCCTCTGCCTTGCCCGAGGGCATGATATTTCCTGGGAACGAAATCCGCCTGGTTGAATTGGCCCTCACAAGGTTCCACTACGGGGACAGCCTAAATGTTGATCAAGGGATTCGCCGTGTCGGCGGCGCTGCTTGCGTTTGCGCCTGACGCGGTGGCTGGCGAGCCGCAACCGGGTGTCTTTCGCAGGGCATCCTGCACCGTGGTCCGGTACTACGTGGCGAAATATTCCTCTGCGGCCGCAGAGAGTTGGGCGCGGTCCAAGGGGGCAACGGAGGCCGAAATCGAGGTCGCCCGGCGTTGCCTGACCAATGCGCCGGTCACCGCGCAAGCCAAGACCCAGCAGCCAGTGACCGCCGGCTGGGCAGGGCAATAGCCGCCCACAGGGAACCAATCGATCCTTGCCCGATTCGCTTCCACGGTTTAACCGGGCGGCATGGGAAAACGATTGATTCCGCCGGAGGAACCGGCCGAAATTCACGAGGTGCCGCTGCGTGAGGCGCTGGAAGAGCGCTATCTCGCCTATGCGCTCTCCACCATCATGCACCGCGCGCTGCCGGATGCGCGCGACGGCCTGAAGCCGGTGCACCGGCGCATCCTCTACGGCATGCGCCTGCTCAGGCTCGACCCCGGCACGGCGTTCAAGAAATCCGCCAAGATCGTCGGCGACGTGATGGGCTCGTTCCATCCGCATGGCGACCAGGCGATCTACGACGCCATGGTGCGCCTCGCGCAGGATTTCTCCTCGCGCTACCCGCTGGTCGACGGCCAGGGCAATTTTGGCAATATCGACGGCGATAACCCGGCTGCCTACCGCTACACCGAAGCGCGCATGACCGACGTGGCGCGGCTTCTGCTCGAGGGCATCGACGAGGACGGCGTCGAGTTCCGGCCCAATTACGACGGCCAGTCGAAAGAGCCGGTCGTGCTGCCCGGCGGCTTCCCGAATCTGCTCGCCAACGGCGCGCAGGGCATCGCGGTCGGCATGGCGACCTCGATCCCGCCGCACAACGCGGCCGAGCTCTGCGACGCCGCGCTGCACCTGATCGAGAAGCCCGACGCGAAATCCAAGGCGCTGCTGAAGTGGGTGAAGGGCCCGGATTTCCCGACCGGCGGCATCTGCGTCGATTCCAAGCAGGCGATCGCTGAAGCCTATACGACCGGTCGCGGCTCGTTCCGTGTTCGCGCGCGATGGGAGCAGGAAGAGGGTACGCGCGGCACCTGGGTCGTTGTCGTCACCGAGATTCCCTTCCTGGTGCAGAAGTCGCGCCTGATCGAGAAGGTCGCCGAGCTGCTGGACCAGAAGAAGCTGCCGCTGGTCGGCGACATCAGGGACGAGTCGGCCGAAGACGTTCGCATCGTGATCGAGCCGAAGTCGAAGAACGTCGATCCCGCCCTGATGATGGAATCGTTGTTCCGGCTGACCGAGCTCGAAAACAAGATTCCGCTGAACCTCAACGTGCTGATCAAGGGCCGCATCCCCAAGGTCGTGGGGCTCGCGGAGTGCCTGCGCGAATGGCTCGACCATCTGCGCGACGTCCTGATCCGCCGGACCAACTTCCGCAAGACGCAGATCGAGCACCGGCTCGAAGTTCTGGGCGGTTTGTTGATCGCGTACTTGAACCTCGATGAGGTGATCAGGATCATCCGCACCGTGGACGAGCCGAAGCCGGCGCTGATCAAGGCGTTCAAGCTTACCGAGGTACAGGCCGAAGCCATCCTCAACATGCGCCTGCGTAGCTTGCGCAAGCTCGAGGAAATGGAGATCCGCACCGAGGACAAGAACCTCCGCGCCGAGCTCAAGGGCATCAACGCGGTGCTCGCCTCGGAGCCGGAGCAGTGGAAGAAGGTCGGCGAGCAGGTCGGCAAGGTCCGCGACATGTTTGGACCGAAGACTCCGCTCGGCAAGCGCCGCACCACCTTTGCGGATGCGCCCGAGCACGACCTCGCCGCAATGGAAGAAGCCCTCGTCGAGCGCGAGCCGGTGACGGTCGTGGTCTCCGACAAGGGCTGGATCCGCACCATGAAGGGCCATGTCGAGGATCTCTCGGGGCTGGCCTTCAAGCAGGACGACAAGCTCGGTTTTGCCTTCTTCGCGGAGACGACCTCGAAGCTGCTGCTGTTCGCCACCAACGGCAAATTCTACTCGCTCGATGTTGCGAAGCTTCCGGGCGGTCGCGGCCATGGCGAGCCGATCCGTCTGTTCATCGACCTCGAGCAGGAGGCAGCCCCCGTCGCGCTGTTCGTCAACAAGGGCGGGCGCAAATTCCTGGTCGCGAGCCACGAGGGCCAGGGCTTCGTCGTCAACGAGGACGATTGCGTCGGCACGACCAAGAAGGGCAAGCAGGTCCTCAACGTCGATATGCCGAACGAGGCGCGCACGGTCACCGAGGTGATCGGTGACACCGTCGCGGTCATCGGCGAGAACCGCAAGATGCTGATCTTCCCGCTCGACCAGGTGCCGGAGATGGCCCGCGGTCGCGGCGTGCGCCTGCAGAAGTACAAGGACGGCGGCCTGTCCGACGTCGCCGTGTTCGAGGCCAAGGCGGGCCTGACCTGGAAGGACTCCGCCGGCCGCGAATTCTCCGTGACCATGAAGGAGCTCGCCGAGTGGCAAGGCACCCGTGCCGATGCCGGCCGCCTGCCGCCGAAGGGTTTCCCGAAGTCGAACAGGTTCGGCATGGTGATCGAGTAGTCGGACGCTCGTGTCCCGGACGCGCTGCAGCGTGAAACGCTGCTGCGCAGAGCCGGGACCCACGCTGCACGGGTACACACGGAGACATGGGCCCCGGCTCTGCAGCGCACCGCTACGTGCTGCGCTGCGTCCGGGGCACCAGAGAGTGTGGCGCGTACTTGTCTCCCCACCGTCATTGCGAGCGCAGCGAAGCAATCCAGACTGCCGCCGTGGAAAGACTCTGGATTGCTTCGCTGCGCTCGCAATGACGAGATGCGATAGCGCCGCTCTCCAACTCAAAAGTGCGCATCCCGCAAACGCGTGGCAGATAACCACGAGAGCATACGTGGGGGCACGAACATTGCTTTTTCCTAGTGACTGCGAACGTTTCAGTCAAAAGGCAAAAATACACCAATGTTCAAACCGAAGGCTTTTATTCCGGCGCTGTTCGGCCTCGCGCTGGTCGCGGCGCCCGCGCATGCGGCGGGCAATCTTGTCGCGGTGCTCGAGGCGGAGATCGTCACGCTCGATCCGCATTTTTCCACGGCCTACATTTCGCGCACGTTTGGCTACATGGTGTTCGACACGCTCTTTGCGAAAGACTCCAAGGGCGACATCAAGCCGCAGATGGTGCAGGACTGGAAAGTCTCATCCGACGGATTGACCTATACGTTCACGCTGCGCGACGGCCTGAAATGGCACGACGGCCAGCCGGTCACGGCGGCCGATTGCGTGGCGTCGCTGCGCCGCTGGGGCACCCGCAGCGCGCTCGGCCGTCGGATCTTCGCGATCACGGCCTCGCTCGAGCCGACGGATGCGAAAACCTTCGTGCTGACGCTGAAGGAGCCGTCCGGCCTCGTGATCGATGCGCTCGGCAATCCCGTCAGCCCGGTCGCTTTCATGATGCCCGAGCGCATCGCGAAAACACCCGGCGACCAGCGCATCACGGAGATCATCGGCTCCGGCCCGTTCGTCTACAGCAAGGCCGATCACCGCACCGGCGATCGCATGATCCTGAAGAAATTCGCCGATTATGTGCCGCGCCCCGAGCCCGCCGATTTCCTCGCCGGCGGCAAGCGCGTCGGCATCGACACGCTCGAGATCCGCGTCATCCCGGATGGTGCGACCGCCGCGTCCGCGCTGCAGGCGGGCGAGGTCGACTTCATGCAATATGCGCCGTTCGATCTGTTGCCGCAGCTGGAAAAGAACTCCCGCGTCAAGCTGGTCAATTTCACCGGCGGCAACATGTTCGCTGGCGCCTATCGTCTCAACGCCGCATCGAAGCCGTTTGATGATGCGGAAATTCGCCGCGTGCTGTGGAAGCTGGTCGACCAGCGCGAAGTGCTGGATGCGCTCGGGCTAGATGCCAAATACGCCGCTCCTTGCGCGACGTTCTTCACCTGCGGCACCACCTATGAGAGCAAGGCGGGCACGGAAGCCGCCGCAAAGACGTCGATTGAAGCGGCGAAAGCCGCGCTGAAGGCGACCAAATATGCCGGCGAACCCGTCGTCGTCATGGAAGCCAACGACCTCGAAGCCCCGCGCGTCTCGGCGCAGGTGCTGGCCGAGCGGCTGAAGCAGGCCGGGTTCAACGTCGATCTCCAGGTGATGGACTGGGCGAGCGTGCTGGCGCGCCGCGCCAAGAAGGAGGGCTGGAGCGTCTATGGCGTCCACGCCGGCGGTTTTGACCTGGGCTCGCCGCTGACCAACGTCATGGTCGCCTTCAACTGCGCCGACTTCACCGGCTGGCAATGCGACGCACGCATCACGCCCTTGATGGAAGCCTTCGCGAAGGCGCCCGCCGAGGCGGATCGCAAGAAGATCGCCGGCGAAATTCAGAGCGTGATGTACGATCAGGCGCCCGCGATCCCGTGGGGCCAGTTCGCGCAGCCGGCGGCCTATCGCGCCACCCTGCGTGGTCTGATACCGTCCGCCATCCCGGTGTTCTGGAACGTTGAGAAGTAACGCGATGTACGATGTCATTGTTGTCGGCGGCGGCTCTGCCGGCGCCGCTGTTGCGGCGCGGCTTTCCGAGGATCCCGCAAGGCGTGTCCTGCTGCTCGAGGCGGGGCTGGACTGGCGCGCCGACGAGGCGCCCTGGGAGGTGATGACGCCAAATCCGATCCCGATCATCCACAAGCGTGAGTACCAGGAGAAATGGCAATGGCCTGATCTGCTGACGCGCCGGGTGGCCGGGCAGGAGCCGCGCTTCTACTGGCGCGGCAAGGGGCTTGGCGGCTCATCGATGATGAACGGCCAGATTGCCATCCGCGGCGTCGCCGACGCGTTCGACGAATGGGCA
The DNA here is from genome assembly GCF_029953005.1 of Bradyrhizobium sp. Mp27. NCBI lineage: Bacteria > Pseudomonadati > Pseudomonadota > Alphaproteobacteria > Hyphomicrobiales > Nitrobacteraceae > Bradyrhizobium > Bradyrhizobium sp. Mp27. Next base: position 20,747 of record NZ_JASAUS010000043.1, read on the forward strand.
GCCAATGGCTGCACCGGCTGGTCGGCCAAGGACGTGATGCCGCTGTTCTCGGTGATCGAGGATGATTTGGAATTTGGTGACGTCCCGGGTCATGGAAGCGGCGGACCGTTGCCGGTCTATCGCGCTCCGCCCGAGAAGTGGGGGCCGATCGATCGCGGCCTGCGCGATGCCGCGCTGGCGAGCGGCTATCCCTGGTGCGCCGACCTCAACGGTCCTGATGGTGAGGGCGTCGCCTGCTATCCCATCAACAGCCGCGACAGCCGCCGCATCACGACCAACGAGGGCTATCTGGAGCCCGCGCGTGGCCGCGCCAATCTCGAGATTCGCGGGCACGCGCTGGTCGATCGCGTGCTGATCAGCGACGGCCGGGCGACCGGCCTTCGGGTTCACATCGAAGGGCAGGGCACCCACGAGATCAGCGCGCGCCAGATCGTGCTCTGCGCCGGCGCCATCCACAGTCCGGCGATCCTGCTGCGTTCAGGCATCGGACCAGCGGATGAGCTGAAGGCGATGGGGATCGCGGTCGAGCGCGATTTGCCGGTCGGCCGCCATTTCTTCGACCACCCGTTGTTTCGCGCGACGATCCAGCTCCACGAAAATCTGCGGCCGACCGATCCGGACACCCGCCACACCAATTGCTGCGTGACCTATTCCTCCGGCCTCGCCGATGGCGGCAAGCGCGACATGATCCTGATCGCCTTCAACCACCGCGGCATCGGCGTGCCCGGAGCGATCGGCGCCGGCCTGTTCAACGCCTATTCGCGCGGCATGCTCAAGCTGGCCTCGACCGATCCGGCGATCGATCCCATCGTCGAGGAGAACATGCTCGCCGATCCCCGCGACGTGCTGCGGATGAAGGATGCGGTGAAACGGCTGGCCGTGATCACCTCTCAGCCGGCGCTTTCAGGCATTGCCGACTGGATCAGGCTGACCGACACCGATCTGACGCTGCCGCAAGCTGCGGCCTTGCCGGATCACGAGCTCGATGCGCTGCTGCGCCGTGAGACCGGAGACATCCAGCATGCCGCCGGCAGTTGCCGCATGAGCGGTGTTGGAGACGCCGATGGCGTGGTCAACCCTGATGGCACGGTGAAGGGCATAAGCGGCCTGCGCGTCGCCGACGCCTCGATCATGCCGTCCGACTGCCGCGCCAACACCCACTTCACGACGGTGGTGATCGGCGAGGCGATTGCGCGGATGATGATGCGGTAGGCGAAAGCCAGGTAGGCGGGCAGCCTGCCGCTACAACACAGCTGTCATGCCCCGGCTTGACCGGGGCATCCAGTACGCCGCGGCTGATCGCTTCAACCACAACCGTCTCGGCGCACTGGATCGCCCGCTTTCGCGGGCGATGACAGCGAGAGTGGGCTCGGCCCGTGCCTTCAGATCACCCCCACCAGCCGCAACGCCACGCCGGCAGCACAACTGCCCGCCAGCACCGTGAGCATGCCCAGCTTGAAGCGGAAGATCGCGGTTGCGGCCGCGATTGACAGCACGAGCGCCGGGATGTCGATGCTGGTCAGCACCGGCCTGTCGAATGCGAACGGGAAAGCGTGCACCGGAACGGTCTCGCGGAACAGCGTGTGCAGCGCGAACCAGATCGAGAGGTTGAGGATTACGCCGACGACGGCGGCGGTGATCGCGCCGAGTGCGCCGGCGAGGCCCGTGTTGCCGCGCAGGCGCTCGATGTAGGGGGCGCCGACGAAGATCCAGAGGAAGCAGGGGGTGAACGTGACCCAGGTCGCAAGCAATCCGCCGAGCGTCGCTGCAAGCATCGGCGACAGGCCGCTCGGATCGCGATAGGCGGCCATGAAGCCGACGAACTGAAGCACCATGATCAGCGGGCCCGGCGTGGTCTCGGCCATGCCGAGACCGTCGAGCATCTCGTGCGGCTTTAGCCAGTGATAATGCTCGACCGCCTGCTGCGCCACATACGCCAGTACCGCATAAGCACCGCCGAACGTGACCAGCGCCATCTTCGAGAAGAACAGCGCGATCTGGCTGAAGACGCTGGCCTGTCCGAGGACCAGGAGCAGCGCGATCACCGGCATCAGCCAGAGCGCGAGCCAGAGCGCACCGACGCGGATCGCGCGCGCGGTGTTGGGGCGCACATGCTCGGGAACGGCTTCGCCGAGCATGCTGTCGATCACGGCGGTGCTGCCGCCGGGGCCGTGAGCCGCCGGGGCAAACTCCGGACGGCCAGTCCGCGCGCCGACATATCCGATCACGCCGGCGGCGATGATGATGATCGGGAAGGGGACCGCGAAGAAGAAGATCGCGACGAAGGCGATTGCGGCGAGCGCAATCATGATGCGGTTCTTCAGCGCGCGCTTGCCGACGCGCACCACGGCCTCGATGACGATGGCGAGCACGGCGGCTTTCAGCCCGAAGAACAGCGCCTCGACGAAGCTGACATTGCCGAAAGCCGCGTAGATATAGCTGAGGCCCATGATCGCGATGATGCCGGGCAGGATGAAGAGCCCGCCCGCCATCAGCCCGCCGGCGGTGCGATGCATCAGCCAGCCGACATAGGTTGCCAGCTGCTGTGCCTCCGGTCCGGGCAGGAGCATGCAGTAGTTCAGCGCATGCAGGAATCGGCCTTCGGAGATCCAGTTTTTCTCCTCGACCAGGATGCGGTGCATGACCGCGATCTGGCCCGCGGGGCCGCCAAAGCTCAGGCAGGCGACGCGGAGCCAGACGCGGAAGGCCTCACCGAAGCTGATGCCGTGACCGGCATCAGCTTCCGTTTGATTGGTGCGGGTGTCCATCACGCCTTCACCTTGTTGGTCGGCCAGTTGTGGGTCTCGGCCGTCGCGTCGCGGCACCAGCGGTAGAAGGCATCGTAGAGCGTCATGCCGGCTTCGAGCTGCTCGAGATCGTCGTCATACATCCGCGACAGCCCGAGCGAGGCCGCGAGCAGGCCGGGGGCTTCCGGCGCGAGGTCGGGCCGCGCGGTGTCGGCGCCACGGACCAGCGTGGCAAGCCGCAGCAGGGGCGGTGTTGCAATCCCGAACTCCTCGATCATCACGTCGAAGGTGCAGAGCTCGCCGCGGTGACTCCAGAACACGTTCTCGATGTCGAAGGGTGCCGCGCCAAAACGTTCGCCGACCGCGACCACTTCAGAGGGGGCGACGAACAGGAACACCGCGTTGGGATCGACGAAGCGGCGGATCAGCCAGGGGCAGGCGATGCGGTCGACCTTCGGCCGCGCGCGTGTCACCCAGACGGTGCGGCCCTTGGCGTCGCGCGGCGGCAGTTTTGCAGCATCGACAAGCGGCAGCTTTGCGTCCTTCCAGCCCTCGAAACCGCCTTCCAGCGTCTCGGCCTGGACCCCCAGCTGCCTGAGCCAGGCCGCCGTGCCCTGCGCGAGCTTTTCGCCGCGCAGGCAGGCGACGATGGCGGACCGGCCGGAGAATTCGCCGCCCCAATCCGGAACGTTGTCGTGGCTGAGCTTGATCGAGCCGGGAATCAGTCGCCGGTCGGCGGCAAAATCCTCATCCGTGCGCACGTCGATCAGGACAGGTGCGTTTGCCGTGCCGATCAGCCGGGCCAATTTGTCGGAAGATATCGTTGTGTAGGAAGACATGATGCGCCCTCGTATAAGTGAACGGGACGCGATACTTGGGCATGTCGCCTCACGGGGAGATCGCTTCAATCCCCATGAACGCCATTACAACCAAACCGCGCCGGGCTGTCAATCGGCTCGTTGACTTGATTTTGCCCGGATGTTCCGCGGGTCTATATTGCGGGTCAACGGACCGGACCTTTCGGAGACTTTTCGATGCATTCCCACTCTATCGAGCAATGGACCCATGACCACGCCTTCCTCGGCGAGAAGCACGACGAGAACGAGCGGCGCACCTGGCTCGTGGTCGTCCTGACCCTGGTCATGATGGTCGGCGAGATCGTTGCCGGCTCGCTGTTCGGCTCGATGGCGCTTTTGGCCGACGGCTGGCACATGGGCACGCATGCGGCCGCGCTCGGCATTGCCGCTTTCGCCTACCGTTTCGCGCGCCGGCACCTGGGGAATGCGCATTTCACCTTCGGCACGGGCAAGTTCGGCGATCTCGCCGCCTTCTCCAGCGCGATCATCCTGGGTCTGATCGCGGTCGAGATCGCCTATGAGAGCGTGCTGCGGCTGTTCACGCCGGTGCCGATCGTCTATGGCGAGGCGATCGCGGTGGCCGCGCTCGGCCTCTGCGTCAACCTCGCCAGTGCGTGGCTGCTGCGCGACAGCCATGATCACCATCACGGCCATGACCACGGACATGACCACGGCCTTGGGCATGCGCATGATGATCACGACGATCACGGTCATCACCACCATCATCACGACAACAATCTTCGAGCGGCCTATGTCCACGTCATGGCCGATGCGGCGACCTCGGTGCTGGCGATCGCAGCGCTGGTGGTCGCGATGTATTCGGGATGGGTCTGGGCCGATCCGGCCGTCGGCCTGATCGGCAGCGCCGTGATCGCGAGCTGGGCGTTCGGCCTGGTCAAGTCATCAGGCGCGGTGCTGCTCGACGTGCGCGCCGACGAGAAGCTCGAGCGCACCATCCGCGCCCGCATGGAGGTCGGAGAGGACCGCGTCACCGACCTGCATCTCTGGCAGGTCGGGCCCGGCCATTGCGCCGTGCTGGTCTCGGTGGTGTCGGACAAGCCGAAGCAGCCGGCCGTCTACAAGAAGCGGCTCGCCGGGCTGAAGGGCCTGAGCCACGTCACGGTCGAGGTTGAGACCTGCCCGCATTGATGTGATCCGCCGAAACGGAATTCGGCGGCGCGACCGGGGTTGATCCTCGGTCGCAGCCATACAAGGCGCCGCAAGAGGAACCAAGGATGATGCCCAGGATCAAGTTTGCTCTCGCCGTTGCCGCGCTGGCTCTGTCCGGCCACGCGGCCGTTGCGCAGTCCGAGAAATCGGGCGTCGAAAAGCTCTACGTCCTCAATTGCGGGGAGGGCACCGCCGGCGATATCTCGCGCTGGACGCCCGGCCTGAACGAGGGCAAGTCGATGGACTTCGTCGACAGCTGCTATCTCATCAAGCACAGCAGCAAGGGCTGGTTCCTGTGGGACACCGGCATCGCCGATGCCGTCGCCGCCATGCCGAATGGCCTTGTCCCCGCCGATCCCAAGGCCGTCACCTGGCGCCGGCCGAAGACGTTGGCCGCCCAGCTCGAACAGCTCGGCCTCAAGCCGGATGACGTCACGGCGATGGCCGTGTCGCACACGCACCCTGATCACACCGGCAATGTCGAGCTGTTTCCGCAGGCCATGCTCTACGTGCAGAGGGCCGAATATGACTGGCCCGGCGCCAACAACGAACCGCGCTTCAAGCCCTCGCATCCGGTCGAGTTGCTCGCGGGCGACAAGGACGTGTTCGGCGACGGCAGCCTGACCATCCTGTCGACGCCCGGCCACACGCCGGGACACCAGTCGCTGCTGGTGAAACTGCCGAAAACCGGCGCGGTGGTGCTGTCGGGCGACGCCGTCCACTTTAGGGATAATTGGGACAACCGCCGCGTCCCCAGCATGAACGCCAACAAGGACCAGAGCGCGGCATCGATGCAGAAGATCGCGGACACGCTGACCAAGGAGAAGGCGCAGCTCTGGATCAACCACGACAAGGCCCAGCGCGACAGCCAGAAGATGGCGCCTGAGTTTTACGACTAACGTTTGCGCCGAGGCTGCTGCCATGACGCTGGCAGCAGCAGCGTGCTACGGCCCGAGAAAGCTCCGCGACAGGAGATGATCGTGGGAGAGTGGGCCGGGGTTGCGATCGCGCTGGCGTCGAGCAGCCTCGGCGGCACCGCCGCGGCGATCACTCGCTATCTCGTCGGCGGCGCCGATCCGGTTCTGCTGGCGATCCTGCGTTGGGGGATCGGCTTTCTCTGCCTGTTGCCGTGTGCGCTGCTGCTCGGCGTGCGCTGGCCGCAGCGGACCGACTGGCCGGCCGTGGCGCTGCTCGGCATCTGCTTCTTCGGCCTGTTCTTCATCCTCTACAATATCGCGGTGTCCTACACGACCGCCGCGCGCGCCAGTCTCGCGCTGGCGACGCTGCCGCTCCACACCATGGTGGTCGGCGCGATCCTCGGCGTCGAGCGGCTGACGGCGCGCAAGATTATCGGCGTCGGCATCGCCGTGCTCGGTGTGACAGCTGCGCTGGCAGCGGGGCTCGCCCAGAGCCCGCCCGGCGCCTGGCGCGGCGAGTTGATCATGACCGGTGCCGTGTTCTGCATGGCGTTCTACAACGTGCTGTCGCGCCCGCTGATGCAGCGCTCCAGCGCGCTTGGCTTTCTCACCGTCGGCATGGGCGCGGGCGCTGCCGTGCTGGTGCTGGCGGGACTCGTGAAGGGCAGCTTTGCGGCGCTCGATCATTTCACGACGGCGCAGTGGATCGCTGGCATCTATCTCGGCATCGGCGGCGGCGCGCTCGCCTTCATCCTGTGGGTGATGGCGCTGGCGCGGGCGACGCCGACCCGCGTTGCCAATACCATGACGGTCAATCCGATTGCGGCGACCCTGCTGGCGGCGTTGCTCGTGGGCGAGCCGATCACGGCAAACCTTTTGATCGGGCTGGTTGCTGTGTTCGCCGGCATCTTTATCGCGACCAGCCAGGCGAAGCCGGCCTAGCTGCGCGGTGCCGTGACCGGGGACGGGCTGACGTCCGGTGTCTTCTTCGGCTTGAGCGTGCCGGCGTAGAACGAGAGCAGCCACACCAGGATGATGGCGAGGAGATAGACGCCCCAGGCCTGCGGCGGCGTGGTTGCCCAGCGCAGCAGGCCTTTGAAGGTGCGGGGCGGGCGGTTGTCTTCGCTCATGGCCCGCTTGTGCGCGAAAGGGGCTGCGCGGTCAATCCGGCCGCCGTTCGGCGCGGATCAGGAACAGCGCGGCCAGCGCCGAGAGGCTGAGCGCGGAGGAGACCATCAGCACCTTGGCGCCCATGACGTCGATGAGCAGGCCGAAGGCCAGCGGCGCCACGGCCTGCGCCATCCGTGCCGGCGCGCCGATGATGCCGAGGCGGTAGCCGAAATCCTTCGGGCCGAAGATCGACAGCGGCAGCGTGCCGCGCGCGATCGTGAGAATGCCGTTGCCCGAGCCGTGGAGCAGCGCAAACGCGGTTGCGGCGGGCGCGCCGAAGATGGCGACGACGGCGGCGCCGAGCGGGTGGGTGACGCAGGCGAGGCGCGTCGACCACAGCGGATGGAAGCGGCTCAGGAAACCCGCTTCGAGAATGCGCGCGGCCACCTGCGCCGGGCCGATCAGCGCGCCGGCCGCGATGGCCTCGACATGCGTCGCGCCCGTGGCCTCCAGCAGGCGCGGGAAATGGACGGCCATCGCGCCGGTGACGGTCCAGACTGCCGCGAAGACGAAGGCGAGCAGCACCATGGTGCGGTCGAGCGGCAAATGCGGCTTCTCCGCCGTCGCCGCAGCTTGCCTGGCGCCCTTGATGGCCGGCAGCATGAAGAAGTTCAGGGGCAGGCCGATCAGGATGTTGGCGGCCGCCCAGGCAAAACAGGTCTCGCGCCAGCCGATATGGGACAGGCCCCAGGCGGTGAGGGGCCAGCCGACAGTGGAGGCGAAGCCTGCCATCAGCGTGATGCCGGTGATAGGCCTGCGCGCCTCGGTGCCGTAGATGCGGCTGAGCGCGGCAAAGGCGGCGTCATAGAGCCCCATCGCCATGCCGATGCCGAGCACGAGCCAGGCGAACGCCATCACCGCCAATGAGTGCGAGAGGCCGAGCAGGACGAGACCAGCGGCCATCGTGAGGTTCGAGACCGACAGCACCTGCCGGCCCCCGAACAGATCGATCTGCCGCCCGATGCGCGGGCCGAGCATCGCCGAAATCACGAGCGAGGCCGAGAACGCGCCAAAGATCCAGTTCGAGGAGACGCCGAGGTCGCGCGCCATGGGATCGGCGAGCAGCGCCGGCAGGTAGTAGCTGGAAGCCCAGGCCAGGGTCTGCGTGGTGCCGAGCGCCAGGATGATCGGAAGCTGGCGCTGGCTCATCTCGGTGCGATTCTGGTCGCGGTGTGCGGCGGTGTCATCGGTTGCATTTGCGGCCCGCGGCGAGAGCGCGTCAACAGCGCCTGCGGCATATTCGACCTGCTGCGCGCGGGAGCCTTGGTTGCGCGGCGTTCGCGCGCGGCCTTTCGCTCGTCACGAATGCACGCCATAATGGCGCATGCAATTGACCTCGCGCCTCGCGCTGATGAACTGGCTGACCGGCCAAGGGCTGACGGGCCTGCCCGAAAACGAGCTGCTCCGCGGCTTCTGCGAGCGCTGCCGCGCCGAAGGGCTGGAACTCTCGCGCGGGCTCGTCGTGATCGACACGCTGCATCCGATCTACGAGGGACGCGGATTCCGGTGGAGCGACCGGCAGAGCAACGAGAGCGATGTGTTCGAATATGGTTCGACCGCCGAAGGCGATGCCGCCAAGAGCTGGCGCCGCTCGGTGTTCTTCCACATGCTCGAGCACGGCGAGGACGAGAGGGTGATCGACCTTGCCGACGCGCCGTCGATGGATTTCTCACAAATCGGCGAACTCGCAGAAAAAGGCCACAAGCACTATCTCGCCTTCGTGCATCGCTTTGGCGAGAACGGCGCGCTCGGCCTGATGGATTGCCTCTATTCCTGCTGGACCACGCGCCGCGACAGCGGCTTCTCCGAACCCGAGCTCGAAGCTCTGCGCGATCTCGTGCCGGTCCTGGGGCTCGCGATCAAGTCGGCGCAGCAGGTCGACATCGCGCGAACCCTCGGCCGCGTCTATCTCGGCCGCGATGCGTCCGCGCAGGTGCTGGGCGGGCGTATCACGCGCGGCGTCACCGAGCGCATCAATGCCGTGCTGTGGTATTCGGATTTGCGCGGCTCGACCGGGATCAGCGAGAGCATCGGCCCCGACGAGATCATCCCGTTCCTCAACGACTATGCGCAAGCCGTGATCGACGCGATCCACGATGCTGGCGGCGACGTGCTGAAGCTGATCGGCGATGGCGTGCTCGCGATGTTCTGGGGGGAGGACATGTCGGATGCGCGGCGCGCTGCGCTGCGCGCCGAGCATCTGTTCCGCAAGAACGTCGCTGCGCTGAACAAGCGGCGGGAGGCCGATGGCCGTCCCACAACGTCGGCCTATATCGGCCTACATGTCGGCGAGGTCTTTTACGGCAATATCGGCAGCGCGGACCGGCTCGACTTCACCGTCGTCGGCCCCACCGTCAACGAGGTCAGCCGCATCGCCTCGATGAGCCGTTCGGTCGACCGCGAGCTGCTGGCCTCGGCCGAGTTCTACAAGGGCCTGGACGCCGCCGGCCGCCGCTACCTCGTCTCCACCGGACGTTACGCGCTGCGCGGCATCGGCCGCGCGCAGGACCTCTACACGCTCGATCCCGAGGTCGATACGAGCGAGCCGGTGACCGGGAGCTACGAGCGGTATCTGGCGAATTAGCGGCGGATCGCAGGGGCCGAGACATTGGGCGTTTTCGTTCGATCCTTGGCGGGCCATTGTTCGGAAAGCGGCGGCATCGAAGTCTCCTTGCCAGTCATGCGCTCAACGGCGACAGCGTAGACGGTGATGATGTCGAGCCGCGGGAAGAACCCCTTCGGTCGCGTCGTATCCGGCTTGCCGTATTTGGCCATCAACGTTTCGCAGAACCGCTGCTTGATGCCCGTGTCGCCCACGACCCTGATGCGACCGAACAGGCATATGCTTCGATAGGCGAGACCGGAATCGCATTCGAACCGGCCATAGTCGAAGACACCTTCGTGCTCATCGATCTCGATGCAGACGCGGGGATCTCGCTCGATGTTTGCGCGCAGATGTCCCCGGGCGGCCGTCGCGTGCAGATACACCTCACCGTCGAGCCAGAGATAGAGGAGCGGGATACAGTAGGGAAAGCCGTCCTCGCTGACTGTCGCAAGATGGTCAGCATATCCGCGTGCCAGCATCTCCAGGATCCGCTCCTGCGACATGGCGCGGTCCTCGCGACGGATTTGCGGTGAACTCATGGTGCAAGGCGCTCCGCGCCGCGATTCGAATGAGCGGACATTTCAGGTTTCCTTGTTATCCGAAACAGGATAGAAAAATAGTGGTCTTGAGCAAAGGTCCACTTGACCCTATTGCGGCATACCACTTCTCGACGTGCGGCTCACCCTGTCGGACGAGGACCCGTGAAGAGCAGGCAGAGCTGGGCAGAACTCTATTCCTTCAGCGTCGACCGTACGGCGGAGGCGCCGGTATTCCGCCAGATCTACCTCGAACTACGATCGGCAATTCTGTCCGGAGCGCTTCGTCCCGCGGCCAAGTTGCCCTCGACGCGCGACCTTGCGGCGCAACTCGGCGTCTCGCGTACCGCAGTTGTTTCAGCTTTCGAGCAGCTTCTGGCCGAAGGTTATGCCTTCGGCAGGAAGGGGGCGGGGACTTACGTTGCGTCCGATCTGCCTGAACCGTTTGCCGCGCCTCATGGCCGCAAGGCGCGGGCGGCACCGGCCGCGGCAGGCGCGGCCTCCTTTCACGGCCTCGGCGATTTCGTCGATGTGACGACGCAGAATGACGAGCGTCCCTTCAACCTGGGTCGCACGCTGTTGGATGCACGTAGCGCCGAATTGTGGCGCAAACTCACGGCGCGCACGCTGCGATCGTTTGAGCGACATCATCTCGGCTATGGCGATCCGCGTGGCTTGCTGGAGCTGCGCAAGTCGGTTTGCGACTATCTTCGGGCCGCACGCGGCGTGCGCTGCGAGGTCGACCAGATCGTGATCACCGCCGGGACGCAGCAAGCCGTGGACATCGTCGCACGTGTCATGCCCGGGCCGGACAAGGAGGTCTGGATCGAAGACCCCGGCTATACCCTGACCCGTCTTACGCTCGCTGCGTCAGGCGCGAAGGTTTGCGCCATCCCGGTTGACCAGCACGGCGTCAACGTCACGGAAGGGATCCGCCGCGCCCCGAGGGCGCGCGCAGTTTTCATAACGGCCTCGCACCAGTTTCCGACAGGCGTTCCCCTGTCGATGGCGCGCCGCCTCGAACTTCTTGCCTGGGCCCGCGAGTCCGGCGCCTGGATCATCGAGGACGATTACGCCAGCGAATTCCGCTACGGCGGCCGTCCCCTCGCTTCGCTTCAGGGTCTGGATGAGACCGGCCGTGTCATTTACGTCGGAACTCTCAACAAGGCGCTCTTCCCCGGACTGCGGCTTGGCTACGCCGTGCTACCACACCCGCTGGTGCGGAATTTCGTTGCCGCGCGCTATCTGATCGACCGTCAACCGTCGAGCCTCTGCCAGTCCGTTGCTGCGGCCTTCATGGAAGAGGGGCATTTCGCAGCCCACATCCGCAGAATGCGGGAAGTGTACCGCCGCCAGCGCGACACCCTCGTTGCGGCATTGAGGCGGCGCCTGGGCGACCATTTGTCAGTCGAGCCGCCGGACCAGGGCATGCACCTGGTTGCCTACACGCGACGGGGACTGTCCGACGTGAAGATCGAACGGGCCGCTCGCGACCACGGCGTCACCGTTCGCGCGATGAGCCGCCACTATATCGAGGCGCCGGCGCAGTCGGCGCTGATGCTGGGCTTTAGCGGCTACCCGCAGCAGACCATTGCGCCGGCGGTTGCCCGACTGGCGCGGGCCATCGCCGCTGATTGCGCACCGGACTAACACCGCGCCGCCACCGCCTCATCCCCCACCATGGCCGGCTGCCGATCCAGCGCCACGGCGGGAGAGAGCCAGATCACCAGCGCCTGCACGCCGAACACGGCGGCGGCGAGATACAGGCAGGCTTCCGCGCTCCAGAGGCCGCCGACGATCGCGCCCAGCGCCGAGCCGAGCGGGCGGGCGCCGTAGCTCATGATGTTGATGGCGGAGACGCGTCCGAGCAGGCGTGGCGGCGTCACGGACTGCCGCAGGGTCGTGGTCGAAATCACCCACAGGATCGGCCCGACCCCGAGCAGGAAGAAGCTCAGGGCCGCGAGCCAGGGCGAGGGGACCAGCACCGTCAGCGCCATCACCACCGCGGCGGCGAAACCCGTGACCGGGCCAAGGCCGACCACCGTGCCGAAGGCGATGCGCTTCATCACGCGCGTGGCGAACAGCGCGCCGATCACCATGCCGACGCCGTACATCGTCAGCACGGTGCCGACGCCTGCGGCCGTCAGGCCGAGATGGCGCACCGCATAGGGCACGAACACGGCGATCTGGAGGAACCAGCCGGTGTTGAAGATGAACTGGGTGATGAATACCGGCCGCAGCAGCGGATGGTGGAACACGAAGGCCGCGCCCTCGCGGATGTCCTGGAACGGATGGCGCCGCGGCGAGGGCGTACGGGTGGGCTCGTAGGATGGCCGCCAGCGCGACCGCGCGCAGCGCTTCGGCACCCGCCATCAGCGAGCGGCGGGAGATGCGGTCGGCGAGCAGGCCGGCCGGAATGGCGAACAGGACGATGGGGGCCGCGGCCAGCGCGATCTGCTCGGCCGATTGCGCCGCCAGGTTGGACCAGGCCAAGCGGTTGAAGGTGTCGGGGAGGCGAAGCGGGTTTGTCGCCGTGCTCACGCTGGGTGTTGCGGAAGGCCAGACCGGTCTGCTCCAGACCGCCCTCACCCTGCCCTTCGACATGACGTATTTCCTGCAAAGTCGTGTTGCCGCCAGTATCCGCCCCCGAGGACGGCCAAACCCACCCGCTTCCCGACAGGGCGGCGAATAACTGCCGCGCCGGAACTCATGCGGCTAGATGCAGTTGCAATGAGTTGCAATAAGCTTCGACTTCGGTATTCTGCCGCTATGGATGCCCGCTCACCCGATTTGACCCAAGATGCCGCCGGCTGGCGCACTGACGCGCCTGCTACCAAGAGCCTCGCCGAGGTGAACGCCACGATCGCCATCCCCAAGGCGGGGGTGTGGTGGCGGCGGTTGCTTGCCTTTGTCGGCCCCGGCTACCTGGTCTCGGTCGGCTACATGGACCCCGGCAACTGGGCGACCGACCTCGCCGGAGGGTCGAGGTTCGGCTACACGCTGCTTTCGGTCATCCTGCTCTCGAATTTGATGGCGATCCTGCTTCAGTCGCTTGCGGCGCGGCTCGGCATCGTCACCGACCGCGACCTCGCGCAGGCCTGCCGCGCGACCTATTCGCCGGCGGTGAACTTCCTGCTCTGGCTCGCCTGCGAGGCGGCGATCATCGCCTGCGATCTCGCCGAGGTCATCGGCACGGCGATTGCGCTCAAACTGCTGTTCGGCATTCCCCTGATCGGCGGCGCGCTGCTTGCCGCGCTCGATGCGTTCCTGCTGCTGCTCCTGATGAACCGCGGCTTTCGCTTTCTTGAAGCGTTCGTCATCGCGATGCTTGTCGTGATCGCGGTCTGCTTCCTGGTCCAGATCGTGGCCGCCGCGCCGCCGGTGGCGGAAGTTCTGCGCGGCTTCATGCCGAAGACCGAAATCTTCACCAATCCGGAAATGCTCTACATCGCGATCGGCATCATCGGCGCGACCGTGATGCCGCATAATCTCTATCTGCACTCCTCGATCGTGCAGACGCGCGCCTATGAGCGCAACGACGCCGGCCGGCGCGAGGCGATCAAATGGGCGACGACGGATTCGACCATCGCCCTGATGCTGGCGCTGTTTATCAATGCCGCGATCCTCGTCGTGGCAGCCGCGACGTTCCACAAGAGCGGCCATTCCGACGTCGCCGAAATCGGCCAGGCCTTCGAGCTGTTGTCGCCGCTGCTCGGCCTCGGTATCGCCTCGACGCTGTTTGCGATTGCGCTGCTCGCCTCGGGCCTGAACTCGACGGTGACGGCGACGCTCGCCGGCCAGATCGTGATGGAGGGGTTTCTCGACTTGCGCCTGCCGAGCTGGGCGCGCCGCCTCTTGACGCGCGGCATCGCCATCGTTCCCGTGATCGTCGTCACTGCGATCTATGGCGAACGTGGCACGGCGGATCTGCTGGTGTTCAGCCAGGTCGTGCTCTCGATGCAACTGCCGTTCGCCGTCATCCCGCTAGTGCGCTTCGTCTCGGATCGGCGCAAGATGGGGAAGTTCGCGATACCGACGTCAGTCGCCGCGCTCGCGTGGATCGTCGCGGGTGTGATCGTGGTTTTGAACGTGAAGTTGCTGGTGGATACGCTGTTCGGGTGAGTGTTCGCCCAACACCGCCGTCGTCGCCCGGCTTGACCGGGCGACCCAGTATTCCAGAGACGGTTGGAGCCGAGAAGCCGCGGCGTACTGGATGCCCCGGTCAAGCCGGGGCATGACAGCGAGCTAATCCTGCGGCTCCGACGTCGCGTCACCTTGCGCATCGATGCGCAGCCAGCCGGAGGGCGCGAGGCGCTGCTGCGGCAGGAAGCGGGCCTTGTAGTCCATCTTCTTCGAGCCCTCGATCCAGTAGCCGAGGTAGACGTAAGGCAGCCCCTGGCGGCGGGCGCGGGCGATGTGGTCGAGGATCATGAAGGTGCCCATCGACCGGCTGACCTGGCTCGGCTCGAAGAACGAATAGACCATCGACAGGCCGTCGCTGAGCACGTCGGTCAGCGCCACCGCGATTAGCTCCTCACCGCGGCCGGTGATGCCGCTGTCGGGGCCGCGCTTGCGGTACTCGATGATGCGGGTCTCGACGTGGCTGTCCTCGACCATCATGGCGTAGTCGAGCACGGTCATGTCGGCCATGCCGCCATGGCGGTGGCGGGAGTCGAGATAGGCGCGGAACACCGAATATTGCTCGGAGGTCGGCACCGCACTGCGCTGCTCGCCGATGATGTCGGCGTTGCGCGCGATGACTTTCCGGAAGTTGCGGGAGGGGCGGAACTCGTTGGCGACCACCCGGACGGAGACGCAGGCGCGGCACTGGTCGCAAGCCGGCCGGTAGGCGATCGACTGGCTGCGGCGGAACCCGCCATGGGTCAGGAGATCGTTGAGGTCGCCCGCGCGCTCCCCCACGAGGTGCGTAAACACCTTGCGCTCATGCCGGCCCGGCAGATACGGGCAGGGAGAGGGCGCCGTGAGGTAAAATTGTGGGGTGTCGCGCGAGTGCTGGGTCAAGGGACGTCGTGGGCCTCCAAAGTGGGCATTAGCATCGCGCTACGAAGGCCCTCGGTCAATCGGTCTACTCGGCAGGTCAGATCAGTCAGTTTAGTCGGTCCTGGTTGATAGGTTCTTGATCATCAGGCTCTCAGTAGGTCCTTGCGGCCTGCGGCACGGGCGCGCGGACGGAATTGTTGATCACGACCGTTCCCAGCACGACATCATGCAGCAGGCGCCGGCGGCCGTTGAACAGCCCAACCAGCACCACGAAAGGTGTCAGGAACGAGACCGTCACCCAGAACAGCACGGCGTGGGTGGCGCCGAGCACGAAATAGCCGGGCGCGCCGTACCAGGTGCGCAACTCCAGATCCATCAAGCGCATGCCAATCGTCGCGGACGACGGACCGCCGACGCAGGCACCGTAATAGACGATCGCCCAAACAACGGAGGCCGGCCAAGCCAGCCAGAACAGCGCCCAGCCGATGCCGAGCGTTACGATGCCAAACAGCGCGATGAAGATGTAGCCGAGGATCACGGGAACGGAGATCACGACCATGTCGATCAGGAACGCGAACGCCCGCCGCGTCGCCACGCCACGGAACAATTCCGGGTGCAGATAGGGATCGTAGGCGTGCGGTTGCACCCCGCCGTCATTGCGCCAGGCATTGCCCGAGTCCGAATACGACATGGTCCGTTCTCCCAAGGGGAAACTCCCGTGGCAGGACATGGGAGCAAGTCATCCCCGTGCCAAGGGCGCGCGGGCGTCAACAAGCCGAAATATTCCGGCGATTCGGGGGCGGGGGACCGGTGCTCGAAGGGAATGGCGCTCGCGTGACATCCCCGCTGTCGTCCCCGCGAAGGCGGGGACCCATAACCACAGCAAGGAGTTTGGCGAAGATCCGCAGTTGATCCCTTCGCCGGTACTAATACCGCGCATCACTGATAGATCACGCGGTATGGGTCCCCGCCTTCGCGGGGACGACACCGGAGATGCAGCGCGCGCCTATAGCGCCCGCAGCTTCTCCGCCACCTTCGGCGCAAAATAGCTGAGCACGCCGTCGGCGCCGGCGCGCTTGAACGCCAACAGGCTCTCCATCATCGCGCGCTCGCCGTCGAGCCAGCCATTGTTGGCGGCCGCAGCGATCATCGCGTATTCGCCGGAGACCTGGTAGGCGAAGGTCGGCATCGCAAAGGTGTCCTTCACGCGCCGGACCACATCGAGATAGGGCATGCCGGGCTTCACCATCACCATGTCGGCGCCCTCGGAGATGTCGAGGTCGACCTCGCGCAGCGCCTCGTCGGTGTTGGCGCTGTCCATCTGGTAGGTGCGCTTGTCGCCGGTCAGCGTCTTGGCCGAGCCGAGGGCGTCGCGGAACGGGCCGTAGAAGGCGGAGGCGTACTTTGCCGCATAGGCCATGATCTGCACGTCGAGCAGGCCAGAACGGTCCAGCCCCTCGCGGATCGCGGCGACGCGGCCGTCCATCATGTCGGAGGGCGCGATGATGTCGCAGCCGGCTTCGGCCTGGACCAGCGCCTGGCGCACCAGCACGGCGACCGTCTCGTCGTTCAAAATCTTGCCGTCGGAGATCAGGCCGTCATGGCCGTGGCTGGTGAAGGGATCGAGCGCGACGTCGCAGAGGATGCCGATGTCGGGAAACTCCTTCTTGATCGCGCGCACCGCCTGGCAGACCAGGTTGTTCGGATTGGTCGCTTCGGAGCCTTCCTCGTCGCGCAGGAACGGATCGGTGTAGGGAAACAGCGCGAGGCAGGGGATGGTGAGCTTCATGGCGCGCTCGGCCTCGCGCACGGCCTGGTCGACGCTGAGGCGGTCGACGCCCGGCATCGAGGCGATCTGCTCGCGCTTGTTGTTGCCGTCGATCAGGAACAGCGGCCAGATCAAGTCGTCGGTGGTGAGCACGTTCTCGCGCACCATGCGCCGGGCCCATTCGGCCTTGCGGTTGCGGCGCGGGCGGACGGTCAGATCGAGGGCAGGGGAGGCTGCAGTGCCATCCCGGCGCGAAACCTCGCGCAATTCGATCGGACGTCCGTATTTGATCGCCATCATTCTTCCTCCGGCTGGAATTATTCTTATACCAGCTCGCATGGTTCCCGCCACCGCGGCTTGACCTGCCGCAAGGCAAAATTGAGGTCACTCGGGCAGCCGATTGATTTTGCGGGGCGAAGCAGCCAGAAGGGGACCATGTCCGAAATCTCCACCCGCGATGCGGCCCGCGACGGCGCCAGTGCCAGGGACGCCGCCAGAGACAACGCCAGAGACAACGCGATGTCGGTGGCGGCGATCTCGTCGGAGCGCCCCGAGTCCGACGACAATGTCTGGACGCGCCGGCTCGTGCTGTTCCTGCGCGTGATGGCGCTGCTGTCGGTTCTGAAGGGCCTCTATCACTGGGCCCAGGTCACGGGCTTCGTCGGCGGCGAGGACGAGGCGTTCGAGAACCAGTCGATGGCCTGGCAGGCCGCCACCGTCTATTTCGCCGTGATCGAGCTCGTTGCCGCGGTCGGCCTCTGGCTCGCGACGCCCTGGGGCGCGGTGGTGTGGCTGACGACCGTGGTGTCGATGGCGGTGATCGAACTGATGTTCCCAGGCATCTACGGCGGCAGCCTGATCGTCGTCGGTGTCGAGGCCTTCATGCTCGCCGCCTATCTCGCGCTCGCCTGGATGGCCGCGCGCGAGCGGCCGCCGTAGCGCGCTTACGATTTCAACGCACACTCTCTCGTGCCCCGGACGCAGCGCAGCACGCAGTGATGCGCTGCTGAGCCGGGGCCCAGCTCTCCACGATCTCGTTTGCGGCTTCTGGGTCCCGGCGCTGCGCTCCGCTTCGTTGCGCTTGTCCGGGACACGTGAGCGGCATTTCCGAAGTCGTGGCTTGGTTGACCGTTCGTTGCCTAAAATTCGAGGTAACTTTTCATTGACTCCGTGCATTCCGCCACAGCTCTTACGCGCCCGTTTCGAAACGGGGCGGCCCTGTACTGGAATGCGACAGAGGTGGCGGACGGAGGGTGAACAGGACCTTGCGAGGGTCAACAGACGGTTGCGAAAAGCCCTTGTGACACAGGCTTAATCCGCAATTCACTGTCTTAAATTCATGATCTCTTTATTCTCTTATTTAAGCCGATCTTCAAACGCCCCCCTTAAGTTGCACCTATCAGACGGAGCACAAGTTTCGTCGAATAAGTGTCGATAAAAACGACAACAGGGGAAGTGTCATGATGAAAGCCGTCGCAACTGCGGCAGATACGGCAGAGCGCGTCTCCGGCCAGCAGGGTTCGGTGCAGTCGCTCTATCTGGAAGCTTTGACTCTGGTGGAGCGGCTGCATCGCCGGCTCCTCGACGTCATCAAGGATGAATTCGATCGCCGCGGCCGTGCGGACATCAACTCGGTGCAGGCGCTCCTGCTTTACAACATCGGCGACAAGGAGCTGACCGCGGGCGAGCTGCGCACGCGCGGTTACTATCTCGGCTCCAACGTCTCCTACAATCTGAAGAAGCTCGTCGAGCTCGGCTTCCTCGATCATCAGCGCTCGCGCGTCGATCGCCGCTCGGTGCGCATCCGCCTGACCCCGCAGGGCCAGGAAGTCCGCCGCATCGTCGACTCCCTCTACCAGAAGCACGTCAAGACGGTGGAGCAGGTCGGCGGTATCTCGGGCGAGGAGTTCTCGACCCTCAACAAGTCGCTGCACCGCCTCGAGCGGTTCTGGACCGACCAGATCCTGTATCGTCTCTGAGTTCTTTACGACGGGACTTGGCCAAGCCGGCCCACAACAAGACCGGCAAGCCTCCCGAACGTGCCTGACCTCCCCAAGCGCGCCGGCCCGGCTCTGCCCGGACCGGTGCGTTTTGTCGTTTCGCGACTGCGAAATAATGACCCGGCCGGGCGGAACCAGTTCCCCGCACCGCAGTTGTTACTGCGGATCGGAGGATGCGATGCTGGTCGAGCGCGGGCTTCAGGCAATGAACGTCGAACTCGTGAGCGACGCTTATGCCATCGCAGCGAACTACCTCCGCCGCTCCGGCGCGATTCCCGACACGCTGGTCACCAACGAAAGCCTGCTCGAGATCATCATCAAGCTGCTCCAGCACGGCGAATTGAACAAGATCAGGCTCGCCAACAAGGCCATTGGCCGGTTCGAGGCCCAGTCCGGGGCCCGCGCGGTTGCCTGATCAAAACTCCCAAAATTCGACAGAACCAGAGGGTGACATGGAAGCTGCCATCGACCGCATCATGCAGACCTATGACCTGCTCGCGAACCGCACGTCCGCGGCGAGCGCGGAGGCGCGGGCCAAGGTCACGAACTATCTCAATACGTTGATGGAAGCCGGCGAGAAGGACACCCACAGGTTGACGGTGTGCGGACTGACCTATCTGCGCCAGCTCGACGGCAGCGTCGATCCCGTGAAGGCGGGGTATACCGGGCTGTAGGGGGCAGGTCCGGCCCGCCTCGGCCGGCGCCGGCACGGATTTCAAGGTCCGGATTTTAAGGTCCAAATCGGACCCTTCAGGACTGATCGGGGCGGACGGTTCAAGGAGCCGTCCGCTCGCTCGGACCCTTCAATCCCCACCATATCTTGCATAAATATCCGGCCCGACCCGCAAATACTTGGCCGGGGGCGGGTGATGTGGTAGATCGCGCTCGCCGCTTCCGATCGCCACACCAGACCGCCCGTAGCCCGCCAAAAGGCTGCGGCGGTGGAGATATTCGCAAGATGACCTCAGCCAGAACCGCCTCCGCGCCCGACTCGTTTTTCACCGCCTCGCTCGACCAGGCCGACCCGGAAATCGCCGCCGCCATCAAGGGCGAGCTCGGCCGGCAGCGCCATGAGGTCGAGCTGATCGCCTCCGAGAACATCGTCAGCCGTGCCGTGCTGGAAGCGCAGGGTTCGGTGATGACCAACAAGTACGCAGAGGGTTATCCGGGCGCGCGCTACTATGGTGGTTGTGAGTGGGTCGACGTCGCCGAGAACCTCGCGATCGATCGCGCCAAGAAGCTGTTCGGCGCCAACTTCGCCAACGTGCAGCCGAACTCCGGCAGCCAGATGAACCAGGCCGTGTTCCTGGCGCTGCTGCAGCCCGGTGACACCTTCATGGGCCTCGACCTCGCGGCCGGCGGCCATCTCACCCACGGCTCGCCCGTCAACATGAGCGGCAAGTGGTTCAAGGCCGCGCACTACACCGTGCGCCGCGAGGACCAGATCATCGACATGGACGCGGTCGCCAAGCAGGCTGAAGAGGTCAAGCCCAAGCTGATCGTCGCCGGCGGCTCGGCCTATTCGCGCGCCTGGGACTTCAAGCGTTTTCGCGAGATCGCGGACAGCGTCGGCGCGTACCTCCTGGTCGACATGGCGCACTTCGCCGGTCTCGTCGCCGGCGGCGTGCATGCCTCACCCGTGCCGTATGCCCACGTCACCACCACCACCACGCACAAGTCGCTGCGCGGTCCGCGTGGTGGCCTGATCCTCTCGAACGACGAGGCGCTCGCCAAGAAGCTCAACTCGGCGATCTTCCCGGGCCTGCAGGGTGGGCCCCTGATGCATGTGATCGCGGCGAAGGCGGTCGCCTTCGGCGAGGCGCTGCGTCCGGACTTCAAGATCTATGCGAAGAACGTCGTCGAGAACGCCAAGGCGCTGGCCGAGGCGATGAAGAGCCACGGGTTCGATATTGTCTCCGGCGGCACCGATAACCATCTGATGCTGGTCGACCTCAGGCCGAAGGGCCTGAAGGGCAACGTCTCGGAGAAGGCGCTGGTCCGCGCCGCCATCACCTGCAACAAGAACGGCATTCCGTTCGACCCCGAAAAGCCCTTCGTCACCTCGGGCCTGCGTCTTGGCACCCCGGCGGCGACGACCCGCGGTTTCGGCGTCGCCGAATTCCAGCAGGTCGGCGGCATGATCGCCGAGGTACTCAACGCGATCGCGCAGTCCGACGACGGCAAGGCGCCGCTGGTCGAAGCCGCGATCAAGGAGCGGGTCAAGGCGCTCACCGATCGGTTCCCGATCTATCAGTAAGGTCAAGGTACACGGATGCGCTGCCCGAACTGCAACAGTCTCGATACGCAGGTAAAGGACTCGCGTCCGACCGAGGACTCTTCCGTGATCCGCAGGCGGCGCGTGTGCGTCGCCTGCAATTTCCGCTTCACCACCTTCGAGCGCGTGCAGTTGCGCGAGCTCACGGTGATCAAGCGCAACGGCCGCCGCGTGCCGTTCGACCGCGACAAGCTGATGCGCTCGGTGTCGATCTCCTTGCGCAAGCGGCAGGTCGAGCCGGAGCGGGTCGAGAAGATGGTCTCCACCATCGTTCGCGAGCTCGAGACCGGTGGCGAGGCCGAGATCTCCTCCGAGGTGATCGGCGAGACCGTGATGGAGCATCTGCGCACGCTCGACGACGTCGCCTATGTGCGCTTTGCCTCGGTCTATCGCAATTTCCGCGAGGCCAAGGATTTTGCCGACGTGCTCGGCGAGCTCTCCGGTGAGGAGGAAGCGCGGCTCGCCGCGATCCGCAAATGATCTTCCGGATTCTGGAGGATCAGTTCGCGCAGAAGGCCCGCGAGTCCAAGGACGCCGATCGCCGCTTCATGCAGCTGGCGCTGGCGCTGGGCAAGCGCGGGCAGGGGCGCACCTGGCCCAATCCTGCCGTGGGCGCTGTCATCGTCAAAGACGGGGTCATCATCGGCCGCGGCTGGACGCAGCCAGGCGGGCGGCCGCATGGCGAGCCCGAAGCGCTGCGCCGGGCCGGCGAGGCCGCGCGAGGCGCCACGCTCTATGTCACGCTGGAGCCGTGCTCGCATTTCGGCAAGTCGCCGCCTTGCGCAGACGCGGTGATCGCCGCCGGAATCACGCGGGTGGTCGCGGCGATCGAGGATCCCAATCCGGAAGTCGCGGGCCAGGGTCATGCGCGTATGCGCGCCGCCGGCATCAATGTGGATGTGGGTCTGTGCGCGACGGAGGCGGCATTCGACCATGCCGGGCATTTTCGCCGCATCCGTGACAAGCGCCCGCATGTGATCCTGAAGCTCGCGGTCTCGCCTGACGGCAAGATCGGTGCGGCTGGCGGCAAGCCGCTTGCGATCACGGGCGAGGCCGTGCGCAATCGCGTGCATCTGCTCCGCGCGAAGAGCGACGCCATCCTGGTCGGCATCGGCACGGTGCTGGCGGATGATCCGCAGCTCAATTGTCGCCTGCCGGGCATGGAAGCGCGTTCTCCCATACGCGTCGTACTCGACCAGAATCTGCGCATTCCAGCCGCGAGCCAGCTTGGTCGTTCCGCGCGGGAGACGCCACTCTGGGTGATCGGCTCCGAGCTTGCGGAAGCCGCCGCCGCCACGCGGCTCGGAGCGGCCGGCGCTCAGATCATCCGCGTACCGCCGAGAAACGCTTCCGGGCTTGATCTTTCGGCCGTGCTGCATGTGCTGGCGGAGAAAGGCATCACGCGGCTGATGGTCGAGGGCGGCAGCCGTGTCGCGGCGTCCTTCGTCGCGGCCGACCTCGCCGATGAGATCTGGCTGTTCCGCGGAGCGGAAGAGGTCGGTCCGGGCGGCGTCGATGCGCTCGATGCATTGCCCCTGTCGAAAATCACGCAGTCGCAGGCCTATAAGGTTCATGCTAGCGAGACATTCGGCAAGGATACTCTCACCATCTACGAGCGCGCGTAATGTTCACTGGCATTGTCACCGATATCGGCGAGATCGTCGGCTTCACGCCAACAGCGCAGGGCCAGCTGCACAGGCTGCGCATCGCTTGCCGCTACGATCAGACCACCATCGCCGACGGCGCCTCGATCGCCTGCAACGGCGTCTGCCTGACGGTGGTTGCTTCCGGCGTCGAAGGCGGCAGAACCTGGTTCGACGTCGATGCCGCCGCCGAGACGCTGGCGCTGACGACTGCAAGGCACTGGAAGGTCGGCACGAGGCTCAATCTCGAGCGCGCGCTCAAGATTGGCGACGAGCTCGGCGGCCATATCGTCGCCGGCCATGCCGACGGTGTCGCCACCCTCGTCAGTCGCGAGGACCTGCCTGATATGGCGCGGTTCGAGCTCTCGACCACGCGGGAGCTCGCGCGCTTCATCGCCACCAAGGGCTCGATCACGCTCGACGGCGTGTCCCTGACGGTCAATACGGTGAGAGACGTGACCTTTTCGGTGCTGATCATCCCGCATACCCTGACGGTCACGACGATCGGCGGCTGGAAAGCGGGCGCCGAGGTCAATATCGAGGTCGACCTGATGGCCCGCTATGCAGCACGGCTGACGGAAATGAAGTGACGGCGGAGCCGTCATTCCGGGATGGTCCGAAGGACCAGACCACAGGTGCGCAATTGCGCACCTGGGAATCTCGAGATTCCGGGCTCGATGCTTCGCATCGCCCCGGAATGACAGTGTCTTTGAACTTGGCTTACATGCGTCCGGCGACTACATAGCGCCAACCTCTGTAGAACGGATTTAGACGATGGCAGACGCGCGACGCGCACCCCTGAAGGACCAGACCGACATTTCCGGCGCACGCGCGCTGATTATCGAGGCGCGGTTCTATGACGATCTCCAGGATGCGCTTCTGGACGCCGCGGTGACCGAGCTGAAGGCGGCCGGTCTGACGCATGACGTCATCACGGTTCCCGGCGCACTGGAAATCCCGGCGGCGGTCGCCATCGCGGTCGATGAGGCTGCGGCGAACGGCAAGCCCTATGACGCGGTGATCGCGCTTGGCTGCGTGATCCGTGGCGACACCATCCATTTCGAGATCGTCTCGCAGGAATCCTCGCGCGCGCTGATGGATCTTGCGGTTTCGCGAAAGCTGCCGCTGGGCAACGGCATCCTCACCGTCAACACCGAGGCGCAGGCCTGGGCGCGGGCGCGCGCCAGCGAGCTCAACAAGGGCGGCGATGCTGCGCGCGCCGCGCTTGCGATGTTGCGCATCAAGCGCCGGCTGGCGCGGGCCTGATCATGGTCGATAACAGCAAAAAGCCGCCGGCCGGCACCGAGAAGAAAGCGAACCGGCGCGGTGCGGCGCGGCTCGCGGCCGTGCAGGCGCTGTACCAGATGGACATCGCCGGCGCCGGCATCAACGACATCTTTGCCGAATTCGAGAGCCACTGGCTCGGCAACGAGGTCGAGGGCGATACTTACCTTCCGGCGGAAGCGGCCTTCTTTCGCGACGTGGTCTCCGGCGTCGTGCGCGACCAGAAGATGCTCGATCCCCTGATCGACGAGGCGCTGTCGAAGGGCTGGCCGCTGAAGCGGATCGAGGCCATCCTGCGCGCCGTGCTGCGGGCAGGGGCCTACGAGCTGCAGCATCGCAAGGACGTGCCGGGCCGCGTCGTCGTGTCAGAATATGTCGACGTCGCGAACGCCTTCGTCGACCGCGAGGAGACCGGCATGGTCAACGCCGTGCTCGACCAGATCGGCCGCCAGTTCCGCGGCGACGAGTTCGGGCGGGGGTAGTCACACATTCCGCTGTCATCACCCGCGAAGGCGGGTGATCCAGTACGCCGCGGCAGCGGTTATTGACATCGAGCGTCTCGGCGTACTGGATCGCCCGGTCAAGCCGGGCGATGACAGTGGAGTTTGGGGCTAGCGCCGATGACGAACGCACCGGAAACCTCCGCCGAAGACTCCCTCATCGCGCGCTATTTCAAGCCGCTGGCGACCGATCCCGGCGCGTTCGGATTGGTCGATGATGCCGCGGTCCTGTCCTCGTCCGGTGACGACATCGTGGTCACCACCGATGCCGTCGTCGAGGGCGTGCATTATCTTGCAACCGATCCGCCCGACACCATCGCGCGCAAGGCGCTGCGGGTGAACCTGTCGGATCTCGCCGCCAAGGGCGCGGCGCCCGCCGGCTTCGTGCTGACGCTGGCGCTGCGCAGCAAGGAGGATGGCTGGCTCAGGCCGTTCGCCGATGCGCTCGGCGAGGACAGCAGGACGTTCGCGTGCCCGCTGCTTGGCGGCGACACGGTGTCGACGCCGGGGCCGCAGATGATCTCGATCACTGCCTTTGGCCGCGTGCCGAAGGGACGGATGGTCGGCCGTACCGGCGCGCGGCCGGGCGACCGCATCCTGGTAACGGGAACGATCGGCGACGCCGCGCTCGGCCTCGACGTGCTCACAGGCGGCGCCGCGGCCGGGGCGCTCGCGTCCGAACCGCAAGCAAAGGCGATGCTGGTCTCACGCTATCGCGTGCCGCAGCCGCGCAATGTGCTGGCGCAGGCCGTGCGCGACCACGCGACGGCCGCGATGGATGTCTCCGACGGGCTTGCCGGCGATCTGGCGAAACTGTGTGCAGCGTCGGGCGTCTCGGCCACGGTTGACGTCGCGAACGTGCCGCTCTCGGCTGCTGCGGCCGGCCTGATCGCGCGCAACGCTATTTGCGTTGAGACGCTGCTTGCCGGCGGCGACGATTACGAGGTGCTGTGCACGGTACCGCCAGCCGAGAGCGATGCGCTGATTGCCGCGGGGCGGGCGGTAGGCGTGGCCGTCGCAGCAATCGGCACGATCGTCGCGGGCGGCGAGCGGCCGCGCTTCCTGGACGGGCAGGGTCAGGAACTGACCTTGAAGCGCCTGTCCTACAGCCACTTCTAGGAATTGCGCCAAGGCGGCGGCCAAGCGCTTGGGATTAGGTCTAAATACTTGCCGAGATCGGCTTTTTTGGCCTCATCCGGCGTTGCACCCTCAATTTGATTTTGGCAAGCTTGTGACCGACCAGGGCCACACCTTCGTGCAAGGGGCGGCCCTGTTCAAATAAGGGCGCCCACCGCATGACGGAAAAACAAAAGGCGCCGGGGGTACGTACATCAAGGATCTGAGGCAAAAATCACATGACAGCATTATGGTTGATAGTGCTCTGCGGAGTGCTTTCCGTCGTCTACGCGATTTGGGCGACGTCTTCGGTGTTGAGTGCGGATGCGGGGTCGCCGCGCATGCAGGAGATCGCGGGAGCGGTGCGTGAGGGCGCACAGGCGTATCTCCGGCGCCAGTACACCACGATCGGCATCGTCGGCATCGTCATCTTCGTGCTGCTTGTCTATTTCCTCGGGCTCTATGTCGCGATCGGTTTTGCCATCGGCGCCATCCTGTCGGGGGCGGCCGGCTTCATCGGCATGAACGTCTCGGTTCGCGCCAATGTGCGCACCGCCCAGGCAGCGACCACGTCGCTTGCCGGCGGCCTCGAGCTCGCCTTCAAGGCGGGCGCCATCACGGGCATGCTGGTGGCGGGTCTCGCGCTGCTCGGCGTGACCCTCTATTTCGGCTTCCTGGTCCACTCGCTGAAACTCGCACCCGATAGCCGTCTCGTGGTCGACGCGCTGGTGGCGCTCGGCTTCGGTGCCTCGCTGATCTCGATCTTCGCCCGTCTCGGCGGCGGCATCTTCACCAAGGGTGCCGACGTCGGCGGCGACCTCGTCGGCAAGGTCGAGGCCGGCATTCCCGAGGACGATCCGCGCAATCCGGCCACCATCGCCGACAATGTCGGCGACAACGTCGGCGACTGCGCCGGCATGGCCGCCGACCTGTTCGAGACCTATGCGGTGACCGCCGTCGCGACCATGGTGCTCGCGGCGATCTTCTTCGCCAAGACGCCGATCCTCATGAACATGATGACGCTGCCGCTCGCCATCGGCGGCATCTGCATCATCACCTCGATCATCGGCACCTTCTTCGTGAAGCTCGGGCCGAGCCAGTCGATCATGGGCGCGCTCTACAAGGGCCTGATCGCAACCGGCATCCTGTCGCTGATCGGCATCGCCGGCGTGATCTACTATCTGATCGGTTTCGGCAAGCTCGACGGCGTCGACTACACCGGCATGTCGCTGTTCCAATGCGGCATCGTCGGCCTCGTCGTCACCGCGCTGATCATCTGGATCACCGAATACTATACCGGCACCGACTATCGTCCGGTGAAGTCGATCGCCCAGGCCTCGGTGACCGGTCACGGTACCAACGTGATCCAGGGTCTCGCCGTCTCGATGGAAGCGACCGCACTGCCTGCGATTGTCATCATCGCCGGCATCCTGGTCACCTACAGCCTGGCCGGCCTGTTCGGCATCGCGATCGCGACTGCCACCATGCTGGCGCTGGCCGGCATGGTCGTCGCCCTCGACGCCTTCGGCCCGGTCACGGACAACGCGGGCGGCATCGCCGAGATGGCGGGTCTGCCGAAGGAGGTGCGCAAATCGACCGACGCGCTCGACGCGGTCGGCAACACCACCAAGGCGGTGACGAAGGGCTACGCGATCGGTTCCGCCGGTCTCGGTGCCCTCGTGCTGTTCGCGGCCTACAACCAGGACCTCAAGTTCTTCGTTGCGGACTCCGCGCACCATCCGTACTTCGCCGGCGTCAATCCCGACTTCTCGCTCAACAATCCCTACGTGGTTGTTGGCCTGCTGTTCGGCGGCCTGCTGCCGTACCTGTTCGGCGCGATGGGTATGACCGCGGTGGGCCGTGCGGCCGGCGCGATCGTCGAGGAGGTGCGTCGTCAGTTCCGCGAGAAGCCGGGCATCATGCAAGGCACCGACAAGCCGGACTACGGCAGGGCGGTCGACCTGCTGACCAAGGCGGCGATCAAGGAGATGATCATCCCCTCGCTGCTGCCGGTGCTGTCGCCGATCGTCGTCTACTTCCTGATCTACGTCATCGCGGGCGGCGGCGTGGCCGGCAAGTCGGCGGCGTTCTCGGCTGTCGGCGCGATGCTGCTCGGCGTGATCGTGACGGGCCTGTTCGTCGCGATCTCGATGACCTCGGGCGGCGGCGCCTGGGACAACGCCAAGAAGTACATCGAGGACGGCCATTTCGGCGGCAAGGGGAGTGATGCCCACAAGTCGGCCGTGACCGGCGACACCGTCGGCGATCCCTACAAGGATACGGCGGGACCGGCAGTGAACCCGATGATCAAGATCACGAACATCGTGGCCTTGCTGCTGCTGGCGATCCTCGCGCACTGAACGGCGCAGACGTGACAAGACAAAACCCCGCGGCGCGAGCCGCGGGGTTTTTGTTTTGGTGGGCCGGAGCCTCTCAACGCGTCATTCCGATAGCGGCCTCACCCTCGCTGTCATCGCCCGCGAAGGCGGGCGATCCAGTATTCCAGAGACAGCGGCGTAATGCGGAGAAGCCGCGGCGTACTGGATTCCCCGCCTTCGCGGGGAATGACAGCAGTAGGTGCGGGCGTTATCCCCCGCGCCAACGGCTCGTGTGAACGCCTACTGCACGTCCATCTGCAGGCCTTCCTTCTGGATGATGCCGGCGAACTTCTTCGTCTCGGCGTCCACGAAGTCGGCGAACTGCTGCGGCGTGCCGTAGTCGGCGCGGGCACCCATGGCGGCGATGTTTTTCTTGATGTCGTCGCGCTCCAGCATCGCCTTGACCTGAAGATTGAGCGCTTCCAGCACGGCGGGCTGCACACCCTTCGGCAGGAACACCGAGAACCACGACGACACGTCGAAATTGGCCAGCTCCGGCGCGCTCTCGCGCATGGTCGGCAGGTTCGGCGCGAGGTCGCTGCGGTCGGTCGTGGTGACGCAGAGGCCGGTGAGGGTGCCGTTCTGCACCTGCGGCAGGCTCGGATAGAGATTGTCGAACAGGATCTGGATGTCGCCGGCCAGCGCGGCCTGGAGCGCGGGGCCCGCGCCGCGGAACGGGATGTGCGTCATCTTCAGTCCGGTGAGCTGGAGGAACCAGGCGCCGGTGAGGTGAGGGCTCTGGCCGACGCCGGACGAGGCGTAGCTGAGCTTGTCCGGGTTGGTCTTCAGATACGCGATCAGCTCGGCGACCGACTTGATGCCGGTCTTCGGATGCGCCGAGACGATGTTCGGGATCCGGATCATGTTGGAGACCGGCTGCAGCTGGTCCGGCTTGTAGGTGAGGTTCTTGAAGATGCTGTAGGCGATCGCGTTCGGCCCGGGGTTGCCGATCAGGATGGTGTGGCCGTCAGGCTTGGCCCGGACGGCCTCGGCCGTGCCGATCGTACCGCCGCCGCCGGAGCGGTTCTCCACGACAGCGGACTGGCCCCAGGCGGTCTGCAGATGCGCGGCCAGCAGCCGGCCCATGACGTCGGTCGAGCCGCCGGCCGCAGCCGGCACGATGATGCGGACGTTTTCGGTGGGTTTCCAGTCCGCCAGGCTCGATCGCGGCAGGATCGCTGCGGCCGAGAGGCCGACAGCACCGGCGAGCACGCGACGGCGGGACAACAAAGTCTTGGGCACGAATCCACTCCCTGCTTCTTGTTTTGCAGGGAGCGTATGGAACCGGGCGCGTAACGGCAAGCCGCACGCGACGGCAAGTGCCGCGCGGAGGGCGGCACGACGCCGCAGGCTGAAGACTCAGTTAAAGCTGAGCAGCTTGAACAACGGCGTGAGGTAGTTCATCTCCTGACCCGACGTCGCCGTGGTCCGGCTGATGAAGTCGAAGATCTTGCCGTCCTGAAGGCCGTAATTCGCCAGCCGGCGTACGCGCCGGTTCTTGTCGAAATAGACCGCGATGACGCGCTGGTCGACCACCTTCTGGTTCATGAAGGCGACCATCCGCTCCGAGCGCTGCGAGATGTAGTAAAACACCTCGCCGTCGAGGGTTGCGACCGTGGAGGGCGTGCCCATCACGATCAGCACCTGGTCCTGGCTCGCGCCGATCGGAATCTGCTCCAGCGCGCCGGGCGGCAGGATGTAACCCTTCTGGAACTGCTCGCCGGTGCAGCCGGCAAGGGCGGCTCCGACCAGAGCGACGGCCGCGAGCATGCGCAAACCGCGCCAACGTGCATGAAGGCCGCGCGGCTTGTTGGCGCGCAGGCTGGTCTGGTTCGTTATCGTCATCGTGGAACTGATTCCGTCCCCTTGCGTCGCGCGAGGCGCTGAAGTACCGGGCGGAGACTACAATTGCAACACGCGCACGCCCGCTTGCGGAACCCACAATGGTTTGGCCGTTCAATCACTTCAGGAAACCCCGGCAAGCCCCGCGCGGCACCATTGAAGCCATCTATGGCATGATCGTGACGCAGGCGCGAGAACCCATATTTTATCGCGACTTGGGCGTGCCCGATACGGTTAACGGGCGTTTCGACCTGTTGCTGCTGCATCTCTGGCTGCTGCTGCGACGCCTGCGCACGGTCCAGGGCGTCAACCAAGCCGCCACCGAGCTGTCGCAGGCGCTGTTCGACCGCTTCTGCGAGGACATGGACGACAATCTGCGCGAGATGGGGATCGGCGACCAGACCGTGCCGAAGCGGATGCGGGCCTTCGGCGAGGCGTTTTACGGCCGCGTTCAGGCCTATGACCAGGCCATCGATGGGGGCGGCGAGGCGCTGGCGGCTGCCATCTGCAAGAATATCCTGAATGGGACCGGCATGGACCAGGCGCGGCAGCTCGCGGCCTACGCCCGGGCCGCCGAGGCCGATCTCGGCCGGACAGACGAGGCCACGTTGCTGCGTGCATCCTTCAAGTATCCCCCAGCGCTCACTGAGGACATCACGCGATGAGCCGACCGAACGCCGAATCCAGACCCGATCCCTGGCGGTCCCCCGTCATCGTTGCGCAGATCCCCGACACCGGCCTGCACCGCAAGCTCGAGGCTTCAGTCGCCGAGCGGCAGGCTATCGCCGAGGTCGGCGGTTTGCGGGAGGTGCTCTCCGCCCAGGCCGCTTTCGACGTCGTGCCCAAGAGTGGCGGCCGGATCCAGGTTACGGGGCACGTCCGCGCCCGGATCGGCCAGATCTGCGTCGTCACCCTCGATCCGATCGAGAGCGAGATCGAGGAGGACGTCGATCTGGTGTTCGCCCCCGAAGCCGAGGTTCGGAAGATGGCCGACCTGATCGAGGAGGGGCAGGACGACGCGGAGCCGCCGGAGGCGATCGATCCGCCGGAGGCAATCGTGAACGGCATCATCGATCTCGGCCGGATTGCCACCGACGCGCTGTTCCTGGCGGTCGATCCCTATCCGCGCAAGCCGGGTGTCGTGTTCGAGGCCGAGGTCACCGCGCTGGACCCCGAGGACCATCCGTTCGCGGCGCTGAAGGCGCTCCAGGACAAGAAGAAAGGCAAATAGCTGGGCATTCCCGGGGAGGATCGCTTCGCGAGGTGCGTCAGCCGCCTGTCCGAATGGTTTGATAGGTGCTCACATCTATTTGATTCTAATATGCTTATTGTGAATTTTCGTGGCCGCCCGCGGATCGCCCCGAATGCAAAAGGCTGGGGGCAAGAGGTTGTTTCGGGATAACAAAACGCTATTGTCGCGCCCCGGTCCGGGCGCCGCGTGGCGCCTGACCGGTCGCCATGTCCATGGCGGACCCATTTTGCGGCACCGCTCGTTCAAGACCGCACCAGACCAGGTTTCCAGGACTTTTATGCCAAGCAAGGTTCGCATCGCGCTTGACGCCATGGGGGGCGACGTCGGCGCCGCCGTGGTCATTCCAGGCGCCGCCATCTCGCTTCACAGGCATCGCGAGATCGAATTCCTGCTGGTCGGGGACCGCGCCAAGATCGAGCCCGAGCTCGAGAAGCATCCCGCCCTCAAGGCCGCTTCGAAGATCATCCATACCGACGTCGCCGTCGCCATGCATGATAAGCCGAGCCAGGCGCTGCGGCGCGGCCGCAAGACCTCCTCGATGTGGCTCGCCATCGACGCGGTGAAGAAGGGCGAGGCGGATGTCGTGATCTCCGCCGGGAATACCGGCGCGCTGATGGCGATGTCGCGCTTCCACCTGCGCACGCTGCCGGGCATCGACCGCCCCGCGATTGCCGGGGTATGGCCGACCAAGCGCGGCGAATCGGTCGTGCTCGACCTCGGTGCCACCATCGGTGGCGACGCACACCATCTGGTGTCGCTCGCCGTCATGGGCGCCGCGATGGCGAGCGTGCTGTTCGACAAGCCCCGGCCCACGGTCGGCCTGCTCAATATCGGGACCGAGGAGATCAAGGGGCACGAGGAGATCCGCGAGGCCGGCGACAGGCTGCGTGCGGTGAACCTGCCGGAGCTCGATTATCTCGGCTTCGTCGAGGGGGATGGTATCGGCAAAGGGCTGGCCGACGTCATCGTCACCGAAGGATTCAGCGGCAATATCGCGCTCAAGGCTGCCGAGGGAACCGCACGGCAGATGGCGGAATTACTCCGTAACGAGATGCAGCGGAGCTGGCTGTCCAAGCTCGGCTACCTCCTGGCGCGCAGCGCCTTCCAGGCCCTGCGGGACAAGATGGACCCGAACAAGTCCAACGGCGGCGTGTTCCTTGGATTGAACGGGATCGTGGTCAAGAGCCATGGCGGAATCAGCGCCGAAGGCTTTGCCTATGCGATCGATGTTGGCTATGAGATGGCTCACTACGATCTCCTGAACAAGATCAATCAGATGCTCAACCGCGAGGGTGGCGCACTTAGTTCCGTGCAGACCGCGCCGGAGGATGTTTCGTGACTCAAATTCGTTCGGTCGTGCTGGGCTGCGGCTCTTATTTGCCGGAGCAGGTGGTGACCAACGCCCAGCTGGCGGCGCGCATCGACACGTCCGACGAATGGATCGTGCAGCGCACCGGCATTCGCGAGCGGCATATCGCGGCCGAGGGCGAGTTCACCTCACATCTGGCGATCAAGGCGGCACAGGCTGCGCTCAGCGACGCCGGCGTGGACGCGCAGTCGATCGAGCTGATCGTGCTGGCGACCTCGACGCCTGACAACACCTTCCCCGCAACCGCGGTCGCAGTGCAGCACGCGCTCGGCATCAACCATGGCGCGGCGTTCGATCTCCAGGCGGTGTGCTCGGGCTTCGTGTTCGCGCTCGCCACCGCCGACAATTTCCTGCGCACCGGCGCCTTCAAGCGCGCGCTGGTGATCGGCGCCGAGACCTTCTCGCGCATCCTCGACTGGAACGACCGCGGCACCTGCGTGCTGTTCGGCGACGGTGCCGGTGCGGTGGTGCTGGAGGCACAGGAGGAGCCGGGCAATGCCGCGACCGACCGCGGCGTCGTGACCACTCACCTGCGCTCCGACGGCCGCCACAAGGCAAAGCTGTTCGTCGACGGCGGTCCGTCCTCGACCCAGACCGTCGGCCATCTGCGCATGGAGGGCCGCGAGGTCTTCAAGCACGCGGTCGGCATGATCACCGACGTGATCGTCGACGCCTTCCAGACCACCGGGCTCAATGCCGACAGCATCGACTGGTTCGTACCGCACCAGGCCAACAAGCGAATCATCGACGCCTCCGCCCACAAACTCCACATCGCGCCGGAGAAGGTGGTGCTGACGGTGGACCGCCACGGCAACACCTCGGCGGCCTCGATCCCGCTGGCGCTGTCGGTGGCGCGCAAGGACGGCCGCATCAAGCGCGGCGACATGGTTTTGCTGGAGGCGATGGGCGGCGGCTTCACCTGGGGCTCCGCGCTGGTGCGCTGGTAGCGCCACAATCGATAAAATTTTGCCGGAATTAGCCGCCATTATCGATGCGTCTGCATTGATGAGCGCTGTTGACCGGCGTATCGTAACCTCATAATTTCAGACAACAATTGTTCGCCGTGATGTGGGGCAGGGCGATGACCGACCAAAGCAAAACCGTAACGCGTGTTGATCTCTGCGAGGCCGTCTACCAGAAGGTGGGCCTGTCGCGCACGGAATCGTCTGCGTTCGTGGAACTCGTCCTGAAGGAGATCACCGACTGCCTCGAGAAGGGCGAGACGGTGAAATTGTCCTCTTTCGGCTCCTTCATGGTCCGCAAGAAGGGTCAGCGTATCGGTCGCAATCCGAAGACCGGCACCGAGGTGCCGATCTCGCCGCGCCGTGTCATGGTGTTCAAGCCGTCGGCGATCCTGAAGCAGCGGATCAACACCCAGCATCGCGGCAATGGCGACGCCAGCAAGGCTCAACCCGAGGCGTAACCGCCTGCGCGAAGGATTTGGCATTTGGACAAGGCGCCGGATGCGTTCCGAACCATCAGCGAAGTAGCGCAGGAACTCGACATTCCGCAGCACGTGCTGCGGTTCTGGGAGACCCGATTCTCCCAGATCAAGCCGATGAAGCGCAGCGGCGGCCGCCGCTATTACCGCCCTGACGACGTCGACCTGCTCAAGGGCATCCGCCGCCTGCTCTACGGGGAGGGCTACACCATCCGCGGGGTGCAGCGGATCCTCAAGGAGCACGGCGTCAAGTCGGTGCAGGGCCTCGCCGACGGCGCGGCCGCGGTCTCGTTCGGGGCCATCGAGGATGCCATCGGCGCGAGCCTGATGGAGCCCGACGACGACGACGAGGCGCCCATCAAGGGCGCCACGGATGCCGATGAAGACGACTACCAGGGCGACGAGGAGGAAGGCATCGACTTCCGCTTCACGGAGGTCGACGACGAGGACATCCTCACCACCTTCCGCAAGGGCGGCACCCCCGCCGCACCTGCCGGCCCCAGCGCCATCGACCGGGAGCGGCTCGGACGGGTGCTCGCTGACCTCGTCGCGTGCCGGGAGATGCTGGATCAGGCGCTGAAGGACGGCTAGGGGCGCTTTTCGCGAGCTTTGCCGGCAGTTCCGGGGCTGTGGGCACGGACGCCAAAATGCTGCGACCTCGCCTTGCGCAAAGCGGCGATCCTAGCTAATGGAACGACGTTCGGAGCGTGGCGCAGCCCGGTTAGCGCACTAGTCTGGGAGACTAGGGGTCGGAGGTTCAAATCCTCTCGCTCCGACCAATTAAATCAAGGCTTTAGCCGGAAGTCTGAAACCAGAATTTACGGTGAATCGCCACCGGGTAGCCACGGTGCGCCGGAGTGCTCCGTGCATTGGGCGACAATCGAAAATATTTTCAGCGACCGGGCCCCCATTTTCGGGGCGATTTAGTATTTGTCTGTTGTGAACACACTATAGGACGTCGATCGGCACTGACGGCTTATGCCGGCCGAGACGCAAACTCATCCCACACCGGGAAACTCCATGAAACTGCTATCCTTGGACGAAGTGGTCAGCGTTACCGGCCTATCTCGCTCGTCCCTTGCCAAAAAGCGCTGCGACGGTACCGGCCCGGCATTCTTCAAAATCGGGCGCACCGTTAGGTATGCCGCCGCCGACGTCGACGCCTGGATATTGTCTCGGCGGCGCACCTCGACCTGGGCCGCCAACGACAATGCCGCGGCCACCCAAGCCGCCGCCTAAAAGCTCGATCGGCGCAAGCCGAGGTACGCAGCGGCACAGCCGCAACCCCCAAGAGGGGATTCCAAAATTGAAAATCCTAGACATCAGACCAAGCCCACCGGGCTCGGCGACGCTCGCGCGTTTCGATCTGGAGCTAAACGACCACCTCAAGCTCTTCAACCTGGCTCTCCGTCGGCGTGGCGACGAGCCTGCTCACGTCATTGCGCCCAATGCGTTCCAGCAGCGTGTCGCCGGATTCTCTGCATCCTTCAACAGGGCGCTTGCCGAACTCGCACTAAATTCCCTCGTGGAGCTACAGACCGATCATGTCTCAGTCGCTTAAAAGTATTGCTCACGCCCTCGGTGGCGACGCGGTGGGCAACAGGTATGTACTCTGTCCCGGCCCCGGCCATTCTCGCCGCGACAGGTCTTTGAAGGTCAGGTTCAAATCTGATGGCACGTTCACGGTCACCAGCTTCGCGGGCGACGACTGGCGGACCTGCAAGGACTTCATTCGCGACAAGCTTGGCCTGCCGAATGACTGGCACCGCCAGCCTGACCGCGAGCCCGTTATCCACCTGCGGGAAGTCAGGGACGATGAGCCGGCACGTATCCGCGGTGCCTTGCAGCGCTGGGCGCACGCAGCCCCCATCACGGGCACCCTGGCCGAGAAATATCTCGCCAGCCGCGGTCTGACCTATAGCGGTGATGCCGTCCGCTTCCGGGAAAATGATCGAACGATGGTCGCGTTGATGACAGATATTGTCACCAACGAGCCCTGCGGCGTTCATTGCACCCAACTGGACCGAGATGGCCGCAAGATCGAACGCAGGATGCGCGGTCGAGCGGCCGGCGCGGTCGTGAGGTTGTCGGGCGACACCGACGTCCAACACGGACTCGGAATAGGCGAGGGCATCGAGACATGCCTTGCGACAGGGTTCACTCCGATATGGGCTTGCCTGTCTGCTGGCACCATGGCTGCATTTCCGGTGCTAGGCGGGATCGAGTGTTTGACCGTTTTCGCCGACAATGATCCATCAGGCACTGGCATTGAAGCCGCAAAGACTTGTGCGGGGCGGTGGCACGTTGCCGACCGCGAAGCAATTATCCGAATCCCTGTTGAAGTTGGTGTCGACTACGCCACCCGAAAGGAGGTGGCGTGATGGCCGCTCTACCGAAAATTCCAGAACATATCTTCAAGTTCGAACCTGGCAAGAAGGCGCCAGAGATTCCCGCCAACGATAACAATATCCGCGGCAAACTTATCTTTCTGGGCGAAGACCGTCCTTATGTGCCGAAGCCGGAACTGGTGCGGGATACGATGCCGCGCAACGGCGTAGGCTTCTTCGGTGGTCAGTCGGGATCGTGGAAGACATTCTTTTCCATCCACGCCGCTACCTGCTTCATGACGGGAGAGCCTTTGGCTGGCCGCGATATCGAGCGTACCGGCGGCGTAGTCTATCTTGCGGCAGAGGGCGAAGGCACCATTGAGGGGCGGCTGAAAGCGCGACGAACCAAGCTTAAGAAACCAAATGCTGAGTTGCCGTTCTATCTGCTCACGGGCATGGGCGCGATTGCGGATTTAGGCAGCTACAAGATCCTTGAGACCAGGCTCCGCGGCGCGGCCGACGACATGCGGAAGCGGTTCAATGTTCCGCTTGTTGCTTTCATCATCGATACCGTTGCCGCCGCCGGCATGATTGCGGAAGATAAAGAGAATGATCCTGGCGCGTGGCAAAAGGTGTTTGACGGGTTGCAGCCGATCGCATCGCGGCTGGATTGCGTCATCATCCTGGTTCATCACGCCGGCAAGAATGCGTCTGCGGGACTTCGCGGTTCTTCGAACGCGCGAGCCGGTGCTGACTTCGCGCTCATGTTGGCATGCGAGCGTGACGAGATTACCGGCGCGACCGGCCATCACTATCTGCACCTTGCGAAGAGCCGCGATGCACCCGAAGGACCGATCGCCGCGATCAAGGCTGAACCTGTCGTCATCGGCAGTCGTCACGATGGCAGCCCGGTAACAACCCTTGTTCTCGAATTCAATACGAACGACCGAGAGCCACCGAAGAAGGCGCGCGCGACCAAGGCGGCCAAGCCCTTCCGCGAAGCCGTTGACGCAGCGCTGTCCGATAGCGGCGAAAATGTCCACGTGCGCGGCGAGTCCGACGCGCCGGTGGTGCGGGCCGCGCGGGTTGATTTGGTTCGTACCGAGTTCAACCTGCGTTACGTGACGGCGCAAGATGACGCCGTGCAAAGGTCTAACACCCTGAGCAAGGGATTTAATCGGGAACTGGATCGAGCAGTAAATTCCGGTGAGTTCGCAACAGGGGCGTGGGGCGGTAGGGAGTGGATTTGGCGTCCCTAGCCGAAAGGACAAAAGGACAGGACAGGACATTTAGCAATTTGTCCTTTTGTCCCGACCATGCCCAAGCCCGTCAGCGGTCCATGGAAATAGGGGCAACCACCACAAAGTGGTTGTCCCCCAGGTCCCGCGGATGGCGACGACGATCGGACGGGACAGGACACGTTCCTTATAGGTGTCCTGTCCTTTTGTCCCGAGCATATTGACCATGATGGCAACGGCAGACAACCCATGCATCACGCAAACGACAACCAACCCCGCAGCCCGGAAGAACATCGCCGCATCCTGGCGGAGCATCGCGCGGCACAAGACGACAGCCGAGAGGTTCGTTTTAGAAACCAGCACTGGCCGACCTTCGCGCGGCTGAAGCGCGCTGATGCGTGGCGCGAGATCCAGGCCCTGGAGCGCTACGCTGAAGATGAGGGCGTGTCGCTACCCGAAGGCAGCCTGCATGCCGCCAATGATAACAGCCCGGTCGACGACACCGGACGCACTGAGATCAGCCGCGTTGACTCCCGGCTTGGCGAGGAGTGCCCAGACGGCGACGAGATCATGGCCGCATGGGAGGCCGACGAAGAGGACCGCAAGAAAGGCCGGCCCGAGAAAGCGAACCGGATCCTGTATGACGACAAAAGCAGGATCGTCGCCGTAAAGGTGCGAGGCCGGTACCGCTCCTTGATGGAAACCTTCAGCGAACCGCGCGGAGCCGCCGAGGACAAGGCCAAGATCAGCGTGAACGCTGGCTACGGTGCACCTGACGAATTGCCAGACGTCCAGGATGACGCGGCTCGGCGCATGGATCACACCGCCATGAAGCGCCGGCTTGGTCGTGATGTTTGCCGGGTGCTTGAGTTGGCCCTTGGGACGCTCACCAGCGAGGAGATCGGCGAAGAGCTGGGCCTGTCGGCTAAGAGCGGCGAGCGCATGGCTGTAAAGTTGGTTGACGGCGCGATCGTTAAGCTGATGACCGAGTACACCCGACGCGATGCCGCGGATCGGGTGGCGGCTTAGGGCCAATATGAAAGCGGAGACCGGCACAAGGCCGGTCTCCGCCCGTTCACATCAAGAGGTAGATTATCGCAGCGATAGCCTGAAGGCACGCGGCGACGTCAACCTTGATAGAACACCGGATGATGAGCTGCTTTCGCATCTCGTGTCCTCCGGGTAGCAGTGCACCGCGTACCCAAAAGGTTACGGGTTCAGCTCTCACCGAACGAATAAGCCGTCGTTCATGAGCGCACCGGCCCACCTTTGGCGCTCTAGAAACGCCGCAGATAGCCCCGCGTGGTTTCCCTTTCCGACCTCACGGGGTCCACGAACTCCCGGCCGGCGGTTTGAGCGCCAGCCTTTCGTCTCTGATCGGTCAGGGCACGGGCTGTGCGCGGGTTTGTTGGATAGTGAGGAACCACCCCACGTCCGCGAAGGGCGCACGGGTGGAGCTTTGAACGGACAGCCAAGGGTTGTCTATAAGGAAAATGGCCGAAGGAGACGCTTATCCATGCCTTTCGCGTCCCTAATCTGCCACTGATTCCGCTTTAAGCCTTAGCGGGCAACTTGGTTGCCCGACGTGACGTGCAAAACTTCAGCGCCGGTTTCGGCCGGCGCGCCATTTTTACCGGCCTTGAGCCGTGAAGCCGCCCTGTCGGCTTTTTATTTAGCCCTCCAATCGCAATTCCCAATCCTGAAAGGATGATAGGGCCCACCATGGCCACACTCAATCGCGTGCTCGACGCAATCGAGACACATATCGGCTTCCCGCGAAGCCGCACCAACGGCATCAGCCGCCGGCTACAGGAGGCGGGGCAGCTTCCCGTTGGCGCGCCTGGGGTGGCGCCAGAGATGAATGAGCGGGACGCCTGCCTCTTGCTGTCAACGCTGATGTCCGCACCCAAGTTGCATGAAGCTGTCGATCATGCACAGGCGTACGCCGAGATGACTCCCGGTGGTGCTGTGCTGTCGGCTGATGCGCCCGACAGCATCCCGCGATCATCGCTGGAGTATCTGGTCACCAAGGCTTGGGTAGTGATTTCGGGCGATCCCGACGCAGTAGACGACGTTCGGGGCCATCGTTTTGAGTTCGTGCATGGCTGGCGCGAGCTTTCAGCACATACGCCGGAAGGCACTGTCACGCGGTTTGTGCTGCCGGGACAGTTGGCTTCTCACCAACAGGCCCCGCATCGCATCGCTGGCCTGGTGAAGGGCGAGGCTTTTGTGAATTTGATGAAGGATCTATTTTAATGGCATTGCTTAAGAAGAAAGAGGCCGACGCGTTTGTCGTGCCGTCGCTGGCGGAGGCTTCACTTGAATACAAGGCGCTGCTGGACAAACAGACTGAGTTGCAAAGCCGCTACAGCGAATTGCATAGCGAGCGCGCTAAACTTCGGCGAGAGATCGAAGCGGAGGAGGCCGCCGGCAAGCAGCGTCTTGCACCAGAAGTCGCGCGCCTTCTCGGTGACCCCGCCGACTCCGTGACAGCGCTTGCGAATCGCCACCGAGAAGTTGCTGTCGAGATGGGACACATCGAAGTGGCCCAGGAGACCCTTCGGCGCCGCCTTTCAGAGGCGCGAAACGGGGCGAGCAAAGCCGTTTGTGACGGGGTGCGTGGCGAGTACCAGCGGCGTCTCGGTGACGTGTGTGATGCAGCCAAAGCTCTGGAAGCCGCACGCGAACGGCATGACGAACTCTTGGATGATATCGAGCGCGAGGATGTGAATCTTGCCTATCTGAGGCCGGTCCGTCCGTTCTTTCTCGGCGATCGACGTGACGGCAAAATTCCCTATTTTCTAAGGGAAGCGAAGGAGGCCCACAATGTCTAAGGGATCCGAACGCACCTCCGATGTCGCGGACAGAAAGCCAGTCCGCCGTCGTGTGAAGATGCCTGGCGAAAGTCGACACTCCGAATGCTCGGACTCACCAGCCGTGATTGCGCGCAAGCTAATGCAAGCGAAGCGCGAGAAGAGATTGCGGGTGACGCAACGCAATGGCTGAAACCATCTCAGGATTCGCGATTTCCTGGAATCGGCCGGCTATCATCGCGGGACTGTTCGAAGAACGCTTCGCGCGTGGTGCGTTTGACAAGCACCTCGCGCAGAATCCCGACGTCGCCGCGCTTTGGGCGCACGATCCCAGCCGACCTTTGGCACGTGTCAGCAATGGCACTTTGAAGCTCCGCTCTGACAGTATCGGCCTCTATTATTCGCTGACGCCGAATCCCGATGCGCCTTTAGGGCAGGAGGCTTTGGCGACTGTGGGCAACGGCACGGTCACTGAGGTCAGCGTCTCATTCACTCCGATTTCCGAGGAGTGGGATGACGGCGGCGACATTCCGAGGCGGCTCATCACCGAGGCCAAACTGTTCGAGATCAGTTTGGTCCTGTGGGGCGCATATGGGTCCGACACAAGTGCCCAGATCAGCCGCGCATCCAGCAACAGTATGGCTGCCAAGCGTCGCATCGAGATGGCGCAGCGGAAGAGGGGAATTCTGAAATGATAATGAACGGCATGATGCATTCGTGGGATCGCTACAGGCATCGCGGCATTGCCGAGCTGGACAACGGCGAAACGGTGAAGGTCGACGCACGCAATCTCGGTGCGGCACGTCGTCTGCCCGAGTGGCAAGGCCATTTCGAGATGCGCCCTGGCGATCGCGCCGAGTTCGTCATCGATGATGGCGGCGGTGTTGTTGATGTGTTGAGGGTGTGGTGAGCGCGGTACCCCAGTGGGGCGGGTTAACTTTCGAAACCCATCCGCACTAGCTACCGGCGGCCCCCATTTTCGCACGCATCTGCAATTCAAACCCCCAGGGTGAAAATGCCACGACCAAGAAAACCAAGCGCTAGGGCGCAGGTTGAGGGCCGGCATCTTATCAATGCTGGCCGCTATAAACGCAACGATCTAACCGGTGACGCAATTGGCGCTCCGCCATCTTGGCTAAATGAGCAACAAGCTACTGCGTGGCGTGAATTCGCTGGCGAACTGCCTTGGCTCAACGCTTCACACCGCTGCATCGTAGGAATCGCATCGTTGTTGCGCGCTCGCCTGCAAAGCGGCGCGGAGATGGGTACAAAATCGCTCAGCTTGCTGCGTCTGTGCCTGTCGAGCATGGGTGCGACGCCTGCTGATGCCAGCAAGATCAGCTGGGCGGCAGAAGAGGATCCCGATGACCTGCTCGACTAAAATCAATCTCGGCAACCTGCCGCCCGAACTCACTGAGCCGCCGCCGGTGCGTACGGCACATTCGCGTTCCAGCCGAGCACCGGCAAGGTCTGGCGCAAGGTCGACGGCAAGTGGTTTCGGATTGAAGAAGCACTCGCGCGCATCGAAGCAAGGAAATCAAATTGACCGCCCTCTCTTCATATTCCACCGGCACTGTTTCAGTAAGCGCAGACGGAACGACCGTAACCGGTGTCGGCCCGCTGTGGTCCTCAGCTGGCAACGTTAAGCCTGGCGATCTCTTCCAGAGTGGTCATTATGTTGTCCCGATCACGGACGTCACCGACGACACGCACTTGGCGATTACGCCTTGGCCCGGCTCGACGCTGAGCGGCGCGTCGTATGTCGTTTGGAAGGTGTCGCAACAGCGCATCGTTGGCGAGACGTATGCGGCCTCCGTCGACAAGATAGTCGGCGCGTGGAACACGAGCGGATTTTTTGTGTTCGTCGACATCAACGAGACCGAACCAGACCCGTCCCTCGGTGACGACGGGCAATACGCATTCCAGCCGACGTCCGGCAAGACGTGGGCGAAGGTGTCTGGCGTCTGGTCCTTTCTCGGCATCTACAAGGCGTTCAGGCCACGTGGCGCTTACGACAACGCTGCGACGTATTCATACGGTGATGTGCAGACGACCGCGGGGTCGTCGTACATCTACATTAACGAGACGCCGAGCGCCGGTCACACTGCCCCGAACCCGACCTATTGGGATTTGATGGCAGCGAAGGGGGATCCTGGCGCGACCGGCTCAACCGGTGCCGGCTATGGCGGCACTTCGACGACGTCGCTTGCGATCGGCACCGGGTCCAAGGCGTTCACCACGCAGGCGGGTCTGGCCTACACCAACGGCGCGCGTGTGCGGGCATCCTCCGGCGCTAATTGGCTCGAAGGTGTCGCGACCTATGGCGGAACGACTCTCACGATTACGTCTGACAAGACCAACGGAAGCGGCACGTTAGCTAGCTGGACGTTCAATGTTGCGGGGCAGCCTGGGGCTGGCGACCTGTCGAGCGCCAACAATCTGTCGGATGTGGCGAACATCGCGACGGCGCGTGCCAATCTCGGTGCTGGTACAGTCAACAGTGTTACCGCCGGCACAGGACTGTCGGGCGGCACGATCACGAGCAGCGGCACGATTGCTCTGGCGCTAAATAATGCAACACTTCAAGCAGCGCCATCAAACCCCGCCGGGGTTGCAAGTTTTGTGATGCTCGGACTAGGATCGACTTGTCACATAACGCCGATATACAGCACGCGCATCCTGGTGACGATTAGTGGCCACGCCTCCAACGGTGGTGCGGGAACGTTTACAAACTTGACGATCCGATATGGCACAGGCACTGCACCAGCTAACGGTGCGTCCCCGACCGGCACAACCGCGACAACACCCATGTCTGTGGCATCCAGCACCAACCTTACACCCTTCAGCCTGACTACCATCATCACAGGGCTGACGGCAGGCGTCGCATATTGGTTAGAGCTGGCCCCGCAAATTCGGACAGTAGCTTGAGTGGATTTCCTGCCTGACAGCGGCGAGGATTCTTGCTGCGAATCAGGAGCGAAGATGACGAAGAAGAGCC
Source organism: Bradyrhizobium sp. Mp27 (assembly GCF_029953005.1). Lineage (NCBI taxonomy): Bacteria > Pseudomonadati > Pseudomonadota > Alphaproteobacteria > Hyphomicrobiales > Nitrobacteraceae > Bradyrhizobium > Bradyrhizobium sp. Mp27. The sequence continues at coordinate 63,994 of NZ_JASAUS010000043.1, forward strand.
GCCGGACGCATTCTCCGGCATTCAAGGCGAAGGTTGCTTTGGCTGCGGTC